>JAZSGX010000098.1:0-8125 GCA_045532975.1 Eubacteriales bacterium
TCGAGCTTGAAGGCTACGAGGCAGATGACATAATCGGCACAGTCAGCCGTATGACAAATAATGAGGTACATTCTTACATTCTTACAGGTGACCGCGACTCCTTGCAGTTGATAAACGATAACACGTCAGTAATTCTTGTTAAAACCAAAGAAGATGTTGTTTATAACGAAGAAAAATTCACGTCCGAATACGGTGTTACCCCAACACAATACATTGACGTTAAGGCAATTATGGGTGACTCATCCGATAATATTCCCGGTGTTGCAGGTATAGGCGAAAAGGGAGCATTTAAGCTTATTTCCGAATACAAGAGCTTGGACAAGCTGTACGATAGCTATGAAACCTCTTCCCTTTCACCGGGAATAAAAACCAAGCTTGAAAATGGACGCGAAATGGCATTTACATCTAAGTTTTTGGCAACTATTGTTCTTGATGCGCCGATTGAGAAAAATTTAAACGACTTTTCTTACGAGGGAATCAACGCTTCCGAGTTAAGAGCTATGTTCACAAAATTGGAATTTGGCTCTCTTATTAAAAAATTCAACCTTGACGTTGCAGACGCACCTATTTTTGCTGTGCAGGAAGACACACCACGCAAAGAAATAAAATTTGAGCAGAATACTCAGTGTGGCTTGCCAATTAATGACGAAAGTAAGATTTGTGCGGTACATTTTTTTGACGGTAAATTGTATGTGCATACCGAAGACGGTGAGAATTACGAATATGATGCAGAGTGTGCAAAAGAGTTTTTAAAGAACACACCTGTAATTTGTCACGACGTGAAATCCCTGCTAAAGCACTATGATTTAAATTGTGTGTTTGACACAATGCTTGCAGGCTACGTTATTTCTCCCTCAGACTCCACATATGCTCTGCCCTCATTGGCAATAACGTATCTTGATACTGTATTTGAGGAGCAATACGGCGCACAGGTTATTTTCTCACTGTACAAAGCAATGAGGTCACGCTTGGAGCAAGATAAAACTCTGCATATTCTTACAGATATTGAAATTCCTTTGGCTTATGTGCTTTCGGACATGGAAAAGGAAGGCTTCAGAGTTGACACAAAGGGCTTAGCCGACTATTCAAAATACCTCACAGAGATTGCAGAAAGCTTGAAGCAAAGAATTTATATGCTTGCGGGTGAGGAATTTAATATCAATTCTCCAAAGCAGTTAGGCGAGGTGCTTTTTGAGCATCTCGGTCTTCCGCATGGAAAGAAAACCAAAACAGGCTATTCTACAAGTGTTGACGTGCTTGAGGATTTGGCTGATAAATACGAAATTGTCGGCGAGGTTTTGGAATACCGTAAGGTTGTTAAGCTAAACAGCACATATTGCGAGGGCTTAACCAAGCAGGCTGACGAAAACGGACGCATACACACAACCTTTAACCAGACCGTTACCGTAACTGGCAGACTTTCCTCCACTGAGCCAAACCTACAAAATATACCAATCCGCACAGAGCTTGGCAGGGCATTAAGAAAATATTTTGTAACCAAAAACGATGACTATGTACTGATTGATGCAGACTATTCGCAAATTGAATTAAAGGTGCTTGCCCATATGTCAAAGGATGCGAATATGATTTACGCTTTCAACAGCGGCGCAGATATCCATACAATCACAGCTTCTCAAGTGTTCGGAGTTTCGCCCGAGGACGTTACCTCTGAGTTGAGAAAGCGAGCAAAGGCTGTAAACTTCGGTATTGTTTACGGTATCGGCTCCTTCTCTCTTTCCAAGGACTTACACGTTACAAACAAGGAGGCTAAGCAGTATATTGACTCATATTTTGCCACATACCCTGACGTACACAGCTTTATAAAATCCTTGATTGAAGAAGCAAGAGCATACGGATATGCGCGCACGATGTTTGGCAGAATCCGTTATATTCCCGAGCTGTCCTCAAGCAACAAAAATATGCAGGCCTTCGGTGAAAGAGCCGCTATGAACAGTCCGATACAGGGCACCGCAGCAGACATTATTAAAATTGCAATGATTAACGTCAACCGTGCTTTAAAGGAAGCAAAAATTGACGCTAAATTAATTTTGCAGGTACATGACGAGCTTATAATTGAAGCACACAAGGATTGCGCCGATAAGGCTATGCAAATATTAAAATCCGAAATGGAAAAGGCAATTTCTCTCTTAGTGCCGCTTACCGCTGATACCGCAATGGGAGAGAATTGGTTGGATGCAAAATGAGTATGATTTACAAAGCGAAGGCTTACGGTAAAATTAACCTATATTTAGACGTTCTTGACAGGCTTGAAAACGGCTATCATAACGTGGAATCTGTAATGCAAAGTGTTTCTCTTTGTGATACCGTAGCTCTTGAAATTACAGATATTCAAGGTGAAAACGAAATAGAAATTTTAACCTCTTGTGGCAAAATTCCAAATGACAAATCAAACATTGTATATAAATGTGCAAAAAAGTTTCTTGATTTCACTAACATCAGCGGCAAAAAATGTGTCTTTTCCATTGAGAAAAACATACCGGTAGCCGCAGGAATGGCTGGCGGAAGCAGTGATGGTGCTATTGCTATGAAGCTTTTAAATGAAGCCTGTGGCAACACGCTTTCATATGAAGAATTATGCAAGCTTGGAGCAACTGTTGGAGCTGATATTCCTTTTTGTATTACAGGTGGCACCTGCGTTTGCAAGGGCATAGGTGACAAAATAACAAAAATCACGCCATTTAGCGACGTTTATATCGTTTCCGCAATTGATGATTCCTCAGTTTCCACTCCCGTTGCTTTTTCTATGCTCGATGAGAAATACGGCACAAGCTGTGTTAGCACAAACGATATTTCTCACATAGTCAACGCAATAGAATCAAGCGACATTAATCTTGTTTCTTCCTTACTTTACAACAAATTTGAGGACGTAATTATCCCCACAAACAATAACATTGAAAGCATAAAGCAGATAATGCTGAACAATGGCGCTTTGGGCGCGATTATGAGCGGAAGCGGACCGTCAGTTTTTGGAATCTTTTTGGATGAAAATTCACAAAAGAAGGCATATGACGCCTTAAAAAATTGTTCAATAAACACTTTTTTGTGTAAAACTATTTAATTTCGATGTTTTTTTGTTGACAAACGAAGAATTTTGGTCTATAATAATTAAAATAAATTTTGTTTGCAAAGGAGACTACATATGTCACAAGATTTATACGATTACAAGTTTGGTAGAGAGGGTATCACCTTTGATGATGTACTCTTGATTCCTGCAAAGAGTGAGGTTGTTCCCAAGATGATCAACCTTGAAACACACTTAACCAAAAAGATTAAGCTTAACATTCCTCTTATGAGTGCTGCTATGGACACTGTTACTGAGTCTGAGCTTGCTATTGCTATTGCTCGTGAGGGCGGTGTTGGTGTAATTCATAAAAATATGTCAATCGAAAAGCAGGCAAGCGAGGTTGAAACAGTTAAGAGAAGCGAAAACGGCGTTATCAGAGACCCGTTCTTCTTGGCACCCGAAAACACTGTTTTGGAAGCTGACCAGCTTATGGCGAGATATAGAATTTCCGGTGTTCCGATTTGTGACGAAAACAAGAAGCTTGTTGGTATTATCACTAACAGAGATATGCGTTTCTTGACAGATCTTAACGTTCCGATTAAGGACTATATGACAAAGCAGGACAAGCTTATCACTCTTAAGGAGGGCGCTACTCTTGAAGAGGCTAAGGAGCTTCTTTGCAAGTACAAAATAGAAAAGATTCCGCTTGTTGACGACAACTTCGTTTTGAAGGGTCTTATTACAACTAAGGATATCGAAAAAGCAAACAAATATCCAAATACTGCAAGAGATGAGTTTGGTAGACTTCTCTGCGGTGCGGCTATCGGTGTTACTGAAAACGTGGTTGAACGCGCAGGTGCACTTTTGGCTGTTGGCGCAGACTTCCTTGTTCTCGACTCTGCTCACGGTCACTCCAAGAATATCGTTGAATGCTTAAAGAAAATTAAAACTGCTTTCCCCGATGCACAGGTTATTGCAGGTAATATTGCAACAGGAGCTGCTGCTCGTGACCTTATTGAAGCAGGAGCTGACGCAGTTAAGGTAGGTATCGGTCCCGGTTCTATTTGTACAACACGTATTGTTGCAGGCATCGGTGTTCCACAGGTTAGCGCAATCTTTGACGTTTATGCTGTTGCAAAGGAATACGGTATTCCTGTTATTGCTGACGGTGGTATTAAGTACAGTGGAGACCTTGTAAAGGCAATCGCAGCAGGCGGTGACGTAATCATGGTTGGTTCTCTCTTGGCAGGATGTGAAGAAAGCCCCGGAGATGAAGAAATCTACCAAGGCAGACGCTTCAAGGTTTATCGCGGTATGGGCTCACTTGCTTCAATGGAAAAGGGTTCTAAGGACCGTTACTTCCAGGAAGGCAACAAAAAACTCGTTCCTGAAGGTGTTGAGGGTCGTGTTCCTTATAAGGGTCCCCTTTCTGACACAGTATATCAGCTTATGGGCGGCTTACGTTCAGGTATGGGTTATTGCGGCACTCCTACAATTCCAGAGCTAAAAGAAAGAGGTCAGTTCATCAAGATTTCAGGTGCAGGCTTGAGAGAATCACATCCTCACGATATCAATATCACTAAGGAAGCACCTAACTATAGCACAAACAACAACTAAATAAAGCTATTTTGCAGAGCATACTATGACGGTATGCTCTGTTTTTTACAAAAACAATACTTTTTTTATTTTTAGTATTGACTTATATTTATTTTTGTTATAAAATTAGTTTGTATGACTATAACTTATTGACAGGAGTATATTAATGTTCAAAGGATTTAAAAAGAACGACAAGTATTTTACTATTGCGGTTTATGCGTTTCTTGTAATTGCCGCCTCTATCGGTCTTGTATGTGTGTTTCTTAATTTCAACACAATTTTAGGCTGGTTAGGTGGAGTTATCAGCGCCATGTCTTCTTTTATCTATGGATTTATTATTGCTTACATTTGTAACGCAATTTATAAAAAACTACATAAGTACGTTTTTAAATTCATTGAAAAGAAAAAGCCTCGCCCCAAATTGCGTAAAACCGTTTCAATTGTTACCACTTACATCATTTTCATAATTATCATCTCTCTTTTCATCTGGGCAATTGTTCCAAGCTTAGTTTCAAGCATTAACTCCTTGCTTGAAAACCTACAGGAAATTGTCAAAAATCTTACCGATAGTATTTCTGATATTTTGGGTGCCTTTCCTTTCATTGAGAAAGAAAGCATCGCAGATTTGAACACATCTATAACAGAATTCTTTGCGGATGATAATGAAAAGGGTGTATTCACCAAGGTACTCAATTACCTCAAAGAGAATCTTGAGAGCATTGCTGTTACCTCTGCTATGGTTTTGGTAAACATCTTGGTTGGATTTATTTTGTCCATCTATTTCCTCATTTACAAGGACAAAATGACCGCTAAATGCAAAAGGATTATGTGCGCATTCTTTAGTGAGAAGCGCTACAGAGGTGTAGTTGATTTTGCGCGATACAGTGATAAAATATTCGGCAGATATATGCTTGGCACCTTAGTTGACTCGTTCTTTGTTGGACTTATAATGTTCATCATCCTTATTATTTTCCAATTCCCATATGCTGCTCTTATTGCTGTTACTTGCGGTATAACGAACATTATTCCATTCTTCGGTCCATTTATCGGTGCTATTCCATCAGCTTTATTGGTTCTTATCACACCCGCTGATAACGGTGGTGGAATCTTAAAGGTTTTAATCTTCGTTGCTATCGTTCTTGTTCTTCAGCAAATTGACGGTAACATAATAGCTCCACAAATCCACGGTGCTTCAACAGGCTTAACTCCAATCGGTGTTATTGCCGCAGTTACCTTCTCTGCCCATGTGTTTGGATTTTGGGGTATGGTTATCGGTGTTCCTCTTTGTGCTATTATTTCCTACTATTTATCTAAATTTATCGACTCAAAGCTCAAGAAAAAGCATTTGCCAACACCACCGGAATACTATCGTGTTGCCGACGTTTACGATGACGAAAATTTCGCCAAGGCGAGATCTGCTTTAGCTGCCGAGGAGCAGCTTGAAAGCTCTGAAACATTGGCGACTGCCGCTATAAAAGACGAGGTATTAAAGGAAATCAAGGAGCAGGTTGTCGAAAAGGTTTTGACTGAAGCATTGGAAGGCATTACCGAGACCGCAGATGCACAGGAAAAAGAAATTAATGGTTAATTAAATAATCGTATAAAATGAGCTGACAAAAATCAGCTCATTTTTGTTTATTTTCCTCGTATGTTGATAATAATAAAATCAAAAAACATTTACGAGGTTAATATGAAGTCTAAGATTTGTTCAGTTTCTGCGCAAGAAATTATTGATTCACGCGGTATGCCAACCGTTGAAGCCACTGTCACCCTCTGCTCCGGGGCAAAGGGTGTTGCCTCTGTACCTTCAGGAGCTTCCACAGGAATATTTGAGGCAATAGAGCTTCGCGATAAGGGTAAAAGATTTTTCGGGAAAGGTGTTTTAAAGGCAACTGAAAATGTAAATGCGCTTTCTCAAAAATTGGTTACCTGCGGTAGTGCAAGCGTAAGAGACATTGACAAAATGCTAATTGACATTGATGGAACGGAAAATAAAAGCAATTTAGGTGCTAACGCAACACTTGCCATATCCTTAGCATTGGCAAAAGCTAACGCAGAGGAAGAAAAAATACCGTTATACAGATACATTGGCGGCATTTTTGCAGCTAAGCTCCCTATTCCTATGATGAATATATTAAACGGCGGCGCGCATGCTTCAAATAATATTGATATACAGGAATTTATGATTGTCCCACTTGGCTTTAACACCTTTAGCGACGCTCTGCGTGCAGGATGTGAAATCTATCACGAATTAAAGGAATTGCTCAAAAGCAAGGGATACTCAACCGCTGTTGGGGACGAGGGCGGCTTTGCGCCAAATTTAGCTGACGAATATGAGGCAATAGAGCTTATTATCAGTGCAATTAATAAAGCAGGCTACGATACCGAGCAGGTAAAAATCTCACTTGACGTAGCTTCAAGTGAGTGGTGGGAGGGAAAAGGCAACTATAAGCTTCCTAAGGCTAAAACCCGTTACTCTTCTGAAGAATTAATTGAAAAATGGAGAAATTTGGTAGATAAATACCCCATTTTATCAATTGAGGACCCATTGGGAGAGGAAGACTATGAAGGATGGGCAAAAATAACTGAAGAATTGGGCAAAAGGGTCATGCTTGTGGGTGACGATTTGTTTGTCACAAACAGCAAAAGATTGCAAATGGGATTTGATAAGAAGATGGGAAATTCTATTCTGATTAAGCCAAATCAAATAGGTACTCTTTCAGAAACGCTTGACGTTATTTTCAAGGCAAAATGCCACGCTTATTCAACAATTATTTCCCATCGCTCGGGAGAAACCGATGACACATATATTGCGGATATAGCGGTAGGAACAAACGCAGGATTTATAAAGACTGGCGCACCTTGCAGAATGGATAGAGTTTCAAAATATAATAGACTTTTAAGAATAGAACATGAGCTATACGGCATATAAAAAGAGAGAGGCAACTCTCTCTTTCTTGTGTCGAGAGTTGGTAAAAAATATTACAAAGTTTTTTAATTCTTAACTTGACTTTATATATTTAATATGTTATACTATTTCGTGTGTAATATTACACGTTCAGTTAAACAAGCTGTGATATAAGGTCATACTATCCGGGGCGGTAGCGGTGCCCTGTACCTGAAATCCGCTATAGCAGGGGGGAATTCCTATTTTGAGGGATGTTTTTGTGTGGTCAGCACCTTTAGCAGAAGCGTTGACAGATGAGTCTTGCGCAATTGTCGGCTGTGAACCGTGTCAGATGGGGGACCAAGCAGCACTAAGCAGTTGTGATGATGTGCCGCGAGGGTGCTTGTCTCGAGCCGATGTTAATGGCACGCGCATGTAAGGATATTTCGATCTTTGGGTGTATGATCTTACATGACAGCTTGTTTAATATTTAGAAAGGAAATGAGTTATGCATCAAGCTTTATACAGAAAATACCGTCCGTCAGTCTTTGATGATGTTTACGGACAGGAGCATATAACATCTATTTTGCGACTTGAGGCAATGCGTGGCTCAGTTT
>JAZSGX010000051.1:0-5500 GCA_045532975.1 Eubacteriales bacterium
TATGATATAATAATATAAATAATTGATTAGGAGGAGTGCTATAATATGTTTAAATTTTTATCAAAGATTGCAGGCGGCATCAATACCGTAAAGCGTGGTAAAACGTCAGCAATTATTCTTTGTGCCGGCTCCTCTACACGATTTTCAGACGAAAAAGAGAATAAACAGTTTGCTCTTGTTGACGGTGTGCCTGTTGTGTTAAGGACTATACAAGCATTTGAAAATACTGATGCTATTGGTGAAATGATTTTGGTTACAAAAAAAGAAGATATTGATGATTTAAAGGCACTCGTTTGCGATAACGGCATCAAAAAGGTTAGTTGCATTGTTGTTGGAGGTAATACGCGGCAAGAATCAGCAATGAAGGGCTTTAAGCACGTTTCGGAAAAATCAAAGCTTGTTGCTATCCACGACGGTGCAAGATGCTTGGTAACCCCATCAATTATTGAAAGCGTTATTGCTGAGGCTGATAAGCATAAAGCGGCAACAGCCGCATCTCGCGTTACCGACACTGTTAAGGTGAGCGATAAGGATGGATTTATTTCAAAAACTATTGACAGAAATTATGTATGGAATGTGCAAACACCTCAAATCTTTGAAAAGAAGCTGTATAGTGTATGTGCTTATAATGCAAAACAAAATGGCGTAACCGCCACTGATGATTGTATGCTTGCAGAAAGCTCCGGATTCAAGGTTAAGCTTGTAGATACAGGCAGAGAAAACATCAAAATTACTGTTAAGGATGATATAAGTTTAGCTGAACACATCTTAGCTACGAGAGGTAAAGACAAATGAGAATTGGTCACGGATACGATGTTCATAGATTTTGCGAGGGTGAATTTGTTATCATTGGCGGTGTCAAAATTCCGTTTACGAAAAAGCTTTTGGCGCATTCAGACGGAGACGTTCTTGCTCACGCAATAGCCGACTCTCTTTTAGGCGCTGCCGCTGAGCGTGATATTGGCTACCATTTTCCTGATACTGATGAAAAATACAAAAATGCAAATAGTATGAATCTTTTGACAAGAGTTAAAGAGATTGTTTCAGAAAAAGGCTACAATATTGAAAATATTGATGCAACTATAGTTGCTCAGGCACCCAAAATGATGGTGCACATAATGGCAATGAGAGAAAATATTGCAAATGCGCTTGGTATCGACATTGACCAAATAAATGTAAAGGCAACGACGGAAGAGAAGCTTGGCTTCACAGGAAGAGGAGAAGGCATAAGTGCACATAGTGTATGCCTATTAAAGAGCAAGGCGTAAGCTTTTATTGCATACTTACTGTTTTTTCAAATTCCTTCCTACGCCCTGTTCTTGAGTTGTTCTTAATAAATATATTATGTTATTCGCCAATATTTGACACGATTATTAGAGATTAAGAGGTATTATGAAAACATTAGCTCCGTCAATACTTGCCGCCGATTTATTAAATCTTGGTGCAGAAATAAAGAAAATCGAAAATTCAGGCTCTCAATATGTTCATATAGATATAATGGATGGTGTTTTTGTACCAAATATTAGCTTTGGTATGCCAATAATTTCATCTGTAAGAAAAGCCACTGATTTAGTTTTAGATGTTCATTTGATGATAACAAAACCAAACAGATATTTTAAAGATGTTATTAATTGTGGTGCTGACATTGTCACTTTCCATTTGGAAGCCCTCGACCACGATGAAATTTTGGAAGCTTGTAGCTATATACATTCCATGGGTAAGCGCGTTGGTATTTCTATCAAACCCCAAACTCCCTCAAGTGCGGTTATGCCATATTTAGACATAATAGATATGGTTTTGGTTATGACTGTTGAACCCGGTTTTGGAGGTCAAAGCTTTATGGAGAATACTATGGAAAAGGTGAAGGAAATTCGTAAAGCTAATCCACAAATCGATATCCAGGTTGACGGTGGTATTAATAGCGAAACTATAAGGATTGCCGAAAGTGCCGGTGCAAATATATTTGTTTTGGGAACTGCTTTTTTCAAATCAGAAAAGCTACTTAATATAGAGGAGCTTCTTAATGAAAGATAAACTGATTATAGTATTTTCTTGGGCTTTAGTTGTAGCTACAATGTTGATTATTTTTAATTTTTCTGCACAACCGGGAAAACAATCAGCAGCTGTAAGTGAAGGCGTAATTGTCCAAATACTTGATGTTTTTTTGGAAAAGGAAGAAATTACCCCGACGGTTGTAAAAAAATTTCAGCTACCAATAAGAAAAATTGCTCATTTCGGCGTATATATGCTTTTAGGCTTTTGTATGATTAGCGCCTTTGAAAAAACTTTTAAAATCAAGCTTTGGATTAACTCGGTGCTTTCGGGTGTCTGTTGCTCGATTTACGCTATATCTGACGAAATACATCAAAATTTTTCAGAAAGCAGAGGACCGAGCGCAACTGATGTACTAATTGATACAGGTGGTGCAATAATTGGAATTGCTTTATTTCTTTTGGTTCTGCATATATTTAATAAGATTCAATCAAAAAGTAGGATTCATGAATGAATCCTACTTTTTTATGTTTTCAATTATGTCTAATAAGGCATCATAAAGAGTATTTAAGTCATTTTTTGTATTATAAACACCGATACTGATTCTGACAGCTCCGTCCATCGGAACTCCCAACGCTTGATGCGCAAGAGGCGCACAGTGTAAACCGCTACGCGTGCAAATTCCACGCTTGTCGAGCTCTCCACTTACAATAGCAGGGGAAATGCCCCTTACATTGAAAATTAAGGTATTGCCTCTTGTTTTCCCTCCCAAATATATGTCAAAGCAATCATTGTTGATAAGTTTAGAACATATATGAGAATAAAGCTCCTCTTCATACAAACAAATTTTGTCATACTCAATAGCCTTTAACCATTTTAATGCTTCCGAAAGTCCAGCAATATTCGGTGTTGATAAGGTACCTGCTTCATAGGCTTCCGGTAAAACATCTGGCATATTTCTTTCAATGGAATTTATACCGGTGCCGCCCTCTATCACACTTTTACCAACCGAATCACTACCGAAAATTATTGCGCCAACACCTTGAGGACCATATAGTGATTTGTGTGCCGGAATACAAAGAGCATCTATATTCATATTTTTTATGTCAATAGGGTACAACCCGGCACTTTGAGCTCCGTCAACTATAAAAAATATTCCTTTTTCCTTACACAAGCTTCCGATCTTATTAATTGGAAGTCTGCGTGAGCAAATATTTGATGCGTGAGTGCAAACTATCATTGAAGTATTTGGCTGTAGCTTGCTTATGATATTTTCTAAGATTTCTTCATCGCTTCCCGCAGTTGAAAATATATCATAAGAGCATAGCTTTTTTCTTGATAGCTCACTTATTGGCCGTAAAACCGAATTGTGTTCGATATCGCTTATTAATATGTGTGAATATGCCTTATAATAACCTTTTATTGCGATATTCAAAGCGTATGTTGTGTTGTAGGTAAACACAACATTTTCCGCCTTAGCATTAAACAGTTCCGCTAAAAGCTCTCTTGCTTCATAAATTTTTTCTGCACTTTTAATTGAGAGAGCGTGAGAGCTTCTACCGGGATTTCCACAATATTTTTTTATACACCTGCATATCTCTTCGGTTACACAAGGAGGCTTTGGGAACGTCGTTGCCGCATTGTCAAGATAAATCATAATAACCTCAAATATTGATAAGCTCAGTGTAACGTACAGACCATTTTTTCAGTGCCTCTTGTGCTTGTGTCAAATTAACTCTATCGAATCGGACACCGTATGCACATCCTTTTTTCGTCATACTTGGTTCTAATTTAACTATTTCTGCATCTATATAGTGATCATTCAATGCCTTTTTTGCTTTAATTGCATAGGTCATTGATTTTAACGCAATTACGCACATTTTGTGCCTCCTTATGCTTGATACTACTATCATATGCAGAGAAATAAAAAAAGACCGAAAAATCGGTCTTAATTTAGTCCGGGTATAATGGCACTTGCAATTCCTAAATAAATCAACAATGACAATGCGTCGACAATAGTAGTTATAAATGGGCTTGCCATAACGGCAGGGTCAAGCCCCAATCTTTTAGCAAGTAGTGGAAGCAAACATCCAACCAATTTTGCAACAATAATAGTAACTATCAGGGTAAAACTAACAACAGCTGAAATATTTACAGTTACAGCATCATTACCAAGCATCAAGTTATCTATCAATAGCATTTTTACAAAAGTTGCTATTCCTAGGGCAGCGCCGCAAAGCAGAGAAACGCGCAACTCCTTAAAAAGTATTTTAAATACATCGCGCAAACCTATTTCTTCAATAGCCAATCCACGAATAATTGTAACTGAGGTCTGTCCACCGGCATTACCGCCTGAGCCCATTATCATAGGTATAAAAGCAGTTAACACAACACAGCTCGCAAGCTTTCCCTCAAATGAGGTAATGATTTGACTTGTAAACGTCGATGTTATCATCAAAAGTATTAACCACGGTATTCTATTTTTCCATATTTCAAAAGGGCTTGTAGAAAGGTAGGGCTTGTCAGATGGAATAATAGCAGCCATCTTTTCAATATCCTCAGTTGCCTCCTCCTCAAGTACGTCAATAGCGTCATCGACTGTGATAATTCCCACAAGGCGATTTTCCTTATCTACTACAGGCAAAGCAAGTAAGTCATACTTACTCATTTCCTTAGCCGCAAATTCCTTATCCTCATGCGTATTAACGTAAATTATGCTTGTTTCCATAATATCGGAAATAACCATATCGTCGTCGGATAGAAGCAATTTTTTTGCCGTAACATAGCCTTGCAATGTTCTGTCAGGCTTGGTAACATAGCAAGTATAGATAGTTTCTTTGTCTACACCTGTTCGTCTAATACGTTTCAGTGCGTCTTCAACGGTAATATCCTCATCCAAGCTAACATATTCCGTTGTCATTAGACTTCCCGCTGAGTCGGCAGGGTATTTTAAAATTTCATTAATAGTTTTTCTCGTGTCGGGGTCAGTGTATTTAAGCATACGCTTAACTACATTTGCAGGCATTTCCTCAATAATATCAACAGTATCGTCGATATAAAGCTCCTCCATAACCTCTTTCATTTCATTATCTGTGAAAGAGGAAAGCAACGCCTCTTGAGTCTCTGTTTCCATTTCTACAAAAGTATCAGCTGCCAAATCCTTTGGCAAAAGCCTGAACAATGTAGCAATTTTTTTAGGAAATTCCTCAAAAACCAAGGAAAGGTCAGCCGGTTCCATATCTTTAATCAGTTCCCTGATTGCATAGTAATTATGGCTTTCCAGCAAAGACTCAATTTCTTCAATAATTTCTTTTAATTCTTCCATTTTGTGCCTCCTTTATTAATAGTTAAAGAAGGGCGAAAAATCATTTAATAATTGCACTACAAATAGAGCAATATAAAACGATAAAACACCCTCGAGGGTTACTGTGACTACTGTTATCCATAGTGCAATCTCCTTTACAAAAATACTATACCTATTATAAGAAATTTTTTATAAAAAATCAAT
>JAZSGX010000102.1:0-5625 GCA_045532975.1 Eubacteriales bacterium
CATATGACGTAGCCGCTTTTTTCTCCCTCGGTATGGATTCTGTGGGCGGCGGATTTATAGGTGGAGTTTTCGGTAAGCTTTTACTTGGCATGGGCAACGTAATAGGTGTAATTATTATCACACTGCTACTTGTTTTTATGATACTTCAAATGTTCAATATCACTCCTGCTTATATGATACGCTCAATGCTGAAAAACAGAAAGCCGAAGAAGGGTAAAAAGGTCGTTGCCGTTAAGGTAAAGCCCGAAAAGAAGATTAAACGCACCAATCCAAAGAAAATTGAGGTTTTTGATGATGGCGACGAGCTTGAGATGCCTCCTGCGTATTTAGATAACACCCGTGTGGTTTCTTTAGACGACGAGGAGTCCGACAAGCCGAAGTACGAGGACCTCAGCATGGACAAAATACACGAAAGAACAGAGCATATTCCAAGCCAGCTTCAACCCTTTAAAAGGGAAGAGGTAAAAAAGTCAGAGGAGTTTAAGGTTTCAACGTCTAAGTATGATAGCTATAACGATGAGCCTGTAAAAAAAACCTTGAATGAGGATAGCTTCTCGTATGAGGATGAAATTTCCGAAGAGCTTGAGCCAATGCAAGACGATGAAAACGATGAGCCTTTTTTCGTAATGGACGAGGCTGACGTAAAGTCAGATAAGCTTGAATTAGAGGAGCTGCCGTTTTGCGAGGATGAAAAGGAAGAGCCTCCGTTTGAAGAATATATCCCTCTCGAAGAAGAAATAGAGTCGGAAGAAGAGACCTTTGAAGAGGAAGAATCTGTTGAAGAGCTTGAAACGACGTACATTTCAAGCGAAATTTTAAACAAAGTGGTTGATAAGGAAAAGGAGAAAAAAATGCCGATTATGAGCAGTGCTTCATATAAGGTGGAAAAAAAGGAAGATCTTGAGGAGAATAAGGAAGAAAAAAAGCCAAAGGTAAAGGTTAATTATACCTTGCCACCTCTTTATTTTTTGAAATCTCAACCTGATAACAGCGATTCCGAGGAGGTTCGCGCCGAGCTACAGGAAAATGCAAAAATTATAGTTGAAACCTTGAATGACTTTAAGGCTCCTACAAGAATTGTTGATGTTACAAGAGGACCTACGATTACAAGATACGAGCTTCAGCCGGAAAAGGGCGTGCGCGTTAGCAAAATTGAAAGCCTTGTTAGTGATATCGCTCTTAACTTGGCGGCAAAGGGTATTAGAATAGAGTGCCCTATTCCCGGCAAGAACGCTATTGGCATCGAGGTGCCGAACAAAACCATTAGCTTTGTTTACTTGCGCGATTTGATTGAGGATCCGCGCTTTGGCAGAGCGCAAAGCAAGCTCACCTGTGCTCTTGGTAAGAGTATCGCAGGCGAAAATATTTACGTTGACATTGAAAGCACTCCTCACTTGCTTGTTGCAGGTGCAACGGGTATGGGTAAATCCGTATGTATCAACTCTTTGCTTATCAGCTTGCTTTATAAGGCGAAGCCTGAGGATGTAAGGCTCATTCTCATTGACCCCAAACGTGTAGAGCTTTCTAACTATAACGGTATACCTCACCTGTTGGTTCCTGTTGTTTGTGACCCTAAGAAATCCTTGGGTGCACTTCAATGGGCGGTTACTGAGATGGAAGAACGCTTTATGACCATAGAAGAAGCGGGTGTTCGTAATATTAAAGAGTTCAACCAAAAGGTCGAAAATGGATATGGTGCGGAGAAAATGCCTCGCGTTGTTATTGTAATTGACGAGTTGGCTGACTTGAAAATGGCTGTGCCTGATATTGAAGGACACATTACTCGCTTGACACAAAAGGCGCGCGCCGCAGGTATTCATATTATTATCGGTACACAGCGTCCGTCAACTGACGTGCTGACGGGTCTTATCAAAAACAATATTCCATCGCGTATTGCCTTCCGCGTTCCGTCGCAGATAGACTCAAGAACTATTCTTGACGAGGTGGGTGCGGACAAGCTTGTTGCAAAGGGAGATATGCTGGTTAAAATCGTTGGTGCGTTAGCTCCCGTTCGTGTGCAGGGCGCTTATGTCAGCGTTGACGAAATACAGGATGTTATTGATTATTGGAAGGAAATGGGCCCTGAAAATTACGATGAGTCTGTTATAGAACAAATTGACAACAATGCGGCTAAGCTTGCAAAGAACGATAGAGATGCAGGTGAGGGTGACGATGACAGCGGAGATGAGCTTGACAGTGCGTTTTACGATGCGTTGGAAATAGCGGTTGATGCAGGTGAAATATCTTCGTCTTATTTGATGCGAAGATTGAGTCTTGGCTTTGGCAGAGCCTCCCGTGTTATTGACCAAATGGAAAGACTCGGTTATGTTGGCGAGAAAAATGGAACAAAGCCAAGAGAAGTTCTGATATCTAAGGCGGAATTCCAAGAAATTATGATGAGAAGGAATGACAGATAATGGGCAAATTTATAGCAATTGACGGTCTTGATGGAAGTGGAAAGGGCACGCAGAGCGAAATTCTCGTCGAAAGACTAAAAAGAGAAGGCAAGCGTGTGCGTGTGCTTTCTTTTCCCGTATATGAAAGTGACAGCTCGTTGTTTGTCAGAATGTACTTGGAGGGCAAGCTTGGCTCTAAGCCCTCTGATACAAACGCTTATGCGGCATCCATGTTTTTTGCAACCGATAGGTATGTTAGCTATCGTACGGATTGGAAAAAAGATATAGATGACCCGGATACTGTA
Organism: Eubacteriales bacterium; assembly: GCA_045532975.1. Taxonomy (GTDB): domain Bacteria; phylum Bacillota; class Clostridia; order Oscillospirales; family CAG-272; genus RGIG2000. Next base: position 2,702 of record JAZSGX010000102.1, read on the forward strand.
GTAGTTGCAAACAGATATACAACAGCTAATGCGGTGCATCAGCTATCAAAGCTTCCCGAGGGTGAGTGGGAAGGCTTCCTTGCTTGGCTTTGGGATTTTGAATTCGGTAAGCTTGGCTTACCCGAGCCTGATTTGGTTTTGTATCTTGAATTGCCGCCAAAGCTTTCCTTGTCCTTGGTAAAGAGCAGAAGCAGCTCAACAGGACAAAAGATGGATATCCACGAGCTTGATACAGCATATATGGACAAGTGCTATGAGGCGGCGCTTTATTCCTGTAAAAAGTTGGATTGGTGCCAGATAAAATGCTATAAGGGTGACGAAATTCGCACCCGTGAGGACATAGCTGAGGAAATATACAAGGAAGTAGGTAAGCTATAATGGTGTATTTGTTTTTAGCAGACGGCTTTGAGGAAATAGAGGCACTTTGCGTTCTTGATTTTTTGCGTCGCGCGGGAGTGGAAACTACAACCGTTGGCGTTAGGGGAAAAATTGCAAACGGCTCTCACAAAATACCTGTTGTGTGTGATATTACCGCAGATGAGCTTGATACTGATAGCAATTTTGAGATGGTTATATTGCCGGGAGGTATGCCCGGCTCCGTTAACCTTGATAACAGCTTAGTGGTTGATGCAATGGTAAAAAGAGCAATTAATGAGAATAAGTTTGTGTGCGCAATTTGTGCAGCACCGTTTATTCTTGGTAAAAGAGGAATTTTAAATGGCAAGCGCGCTACCTGTTACCCAGGCTTTGAAAAGGAGCTTTTGGGTGCTGAGGTTGTTGACTCCGGGGTTGTTCGTGACGGAAAAATTATTACAGGCAGAGCAATGGGCTCAGCTCACGATTTTGCTCTTGAAATAATTGAGGCGCTTTGCGGCAAGGAAATGCGCCAAAAGTTAAAGGACTCGGTGCTTTATTAAGTACAGAAAGGAGAAACTATGACACCCATCAAAAAAGAAAAGGATGCCATAAGAAAAGAATGCTCAGACAGGCGCAACGCCATTGAAAAAAACGAACATATCGCAAGGGATGAAAAAATTTGCTCTCTTGCAACGTCCTTAGTTAGCTTTAAGTATGCGGATACAATCCTTTTGTATGCTCCAATAAAATCCGAAATAGACGTTATTCCTATTTTTCACGAGGCGATTAATAAAGGAAAAAAAGTGGCTTTTCCACGTTGCAACGTAGAGGAAAGGACTATGAAATTCCACTACGTTAATAGCCTTGACGAGTTAACACCTTGTGCTTACGGTATCCGTGAGCCAAGCGAGGATGCTCCTGTGTTTGACCCGAGCGAGGAAAGAGGAAGTGCTGTTTGCTATGTGCCGGGCTTGGCTTTTGATGTTCACGGCTATCGCTTGGGCTACGGTAAGGGCTATTATGACAAGTTTATGCATACCTTTAACGGATGTACAATAGGTGTTGTGTATTCCGAATTTATACTTAATTCTCTTCCAAAGGGAAGATTTGATAAGCATTGCGACGTGATGCTTACAGAAAAAGGCGTAAAGGCTATCAAAAAAGAAAAATAACATAAAAATCTCCCTCAATCATCGATGAGGGAGATTTTCATATAATGCTGTCAAGGGAGATTTTTTCATCCTCTTGTATTTGCTTTAGATATTCCACAAGCAAGGCGCGTTCCTCGCAAAAGCCACTGGGGTCGCCCTCTTTTGCCTTTGCCGATAAAACACCAAGGACCTCGTCGATTTTATGAGTTTCGTCGTGAGAGGAGGACAAACGTATTGCAAATTGCGTTTCTTCCCATAATTTATAAAATTGCTCAACGCTGTCGTTTTCAACCTTCAAATTTTGTGCTTCTTCAATCAGCTTGTTTGTGGTATTGTGTACATAAATGCTGTTGATGACAGTGAGCGCAAATATAACTAAAACAATTGATAAAGAAATAATAAAGGCTTTCATTTTTCTTCCTTATATATTATTGCAATTTTACCTGTATCATTTATGGTCATCAAAAATATTTCCTTCATATTAATATTATTAGAGCAAAGATATTTTTTGAGCCAACTGCTGTTTTTACCGGCGCATTCTAAGTTGCTTTCATTTACTTGACCGTCAACTATAACGGCGTGGCAAATGCCTTCTCTGTCGCCCTTTTTGTTCAAATCTTTGAGACACACCTCTTGTCTGTCACTTTTTAAAAATACCGATAGCTTTCCGTTTTGCTCCAAAATGGCATAGTCAACATAAGAGATGTCGCTGACATCCTTTAAGCGCAATTCGCCCAAAAGCTCGTTAATTCCAATTCGCAACCGTGCCAGCTCCTTTTGATTAACGACACCGTTCCTTACAATAATACTCGGATTACCAAAAAATAATCTTTTTAGCGTAGAGGACTTGGTGGCAAGAAAAGAGAGTATGATTTCGGTACAAAGAAGAAGTATAATGGGCATTAGAGAATAAATGAGAGGGATTGAAAGGTTTTGTATAGGAGTTGTTGCAAGCTCCGAAATCATAAAAGTCGTCACTAATTCGGAAATTTCCAATTCTCCAACCTGCCGCTTGCCCGTTAACCTCAGGGCAATTAATAGGGTTAAATAAATAATAATTGCACGAATTAAAACTGTTACCATAGCATTCCCCCGTAATATTTATGATTATTCTTGGGCAAAACAACAAAAAATATGTACAAAATCTGATTTTAGTTGTATTTTTTATAAAAATTGATAAAAATAAATAAAAAGTTCTTGACATTTAGATAAAATGATGTTAAAATAAAAATCCACCGCGCGAAAAACTTGCAAAGTGCTCTATAAAAATTTTTCAAAAAAGTTTAAAAAAGTACTTGACAAAGTTAAAAGCAGGTGATATAATAGCAAAGCGCTTTGAGAACAGAGCGAAAAAAGATCCTTGAAAATTGAACAATGAACGAAATTAGGAAATAGAGAACTAATGTACAAAAGACG
>JAZSGX010000011.1:0-11422 GCA_045532975.1 Eubacteriales bacterium
TATGAAACGAGCTTCCACCGTTATCGAATAAATATCCCCAGCCTGCAATTCTTTTTGTTTCTTCTTTCTTAACTACATAAGCACAAATTCCTGTTCCGAGAATCATTGTTATGCCCTCGTTATCACCAAGTCCTGCAGCGACAATGTTGTTATTATCGCTGCCCACATCACAGGCGGCAAAAGACATTTTTTCAAGCATAATCTTAATTTCATCTGCATAGCTTTCAGATGCGCAACCGGCAATTCCCGCATACACCACTACAGACGAAAGAGGAACATCCTTACATACCTGAACAACGCCATCCTCAATTATGCGCTTTGCATTCTCTATACCCACGGTATTAGGATTGCATCCATCCATAAAAAGTCGGCAAACTATCTTACCATTGGGATCTGACAATGCAAACTCTGTTTTAGTTCCACCTCCATCAATTCCCAAATAATATATAGCCTCATCACATCTAAATAGCTCCAATATACTTACACGGAAAATATTTGCTACTCTAAATAGAGCCTCTATAGAGGGAACGCTTCCCTCAGTTTCCCATTTGCTTACTGTTTTTTCTGAGTATCCTATACTATCCGCTAATGACTTTTGTGTTATGTTAAGCTTCTTGCGTAGCCTGCGCACATTTATTGAAAAGGCTTTTTCATAATCGTGTTTGTTTGGCATATTTTCTCCCCTTTCCCTAGCAGAGAGAGACCCGGTTGAACCCCGATTTTATACGGTAAATCTCGTCTTACTCTGTGTTAAAAAAACTTGAAAATTTTTTAATTGTCTGCGTTTTTTCGCCTTGATTAAGCCAAGATTTACTCGTCTAAAATTGCGAGCACCAAAAGCGTTTATTTTCAGCGCTTTTGACCGAGTCTTTCCTTGCAATACTTAGTATGGCTGTGTCAAGCCTCAGCCAAAATCATCTTAAAATAAGCGCTTTTGGCGGGGTTCAACCGGGTCTCTCTCTGCTACTCACAGTATACCTCTAAATCAATTATATCTTAATTACACTTAGTTGTCAACCGACAGATAAGAGTGCTGAAATTGTAAATATCTACTACCGGTAGAGTTTCATTCTAATTGACTTGGCAAATAAAAACAACTTATATGTTTTGTTTAAAGCAAAATAGACAAGCATTATAACAAAAAACAGCCCCTCATTGACTCCACCCTCAGTTATAATGTTATGTTCGGAACTTTAATATTTCATTCCACCAAAAAGAAGAGGGGTTCGCTTTGTGCGAACCCTTAATTTTTGTTTTATAATATTAACAAGCAATGAACAAAATAAAAATAGATTATTATTGACATATTAAATTATTTGTGTTAAAATAAAATTGCGTAAAGCAAAAAATATTTTAGGAGGAGAAATTTATTATGGCAGAAAAGATTAAGAACAACATTGCGCTTGTACTTTGTGCAGCATTGGGAGTTACTAACTTCATTTGGTTTGCGATTCCTTATATGTCTGGTATAAACGCATATGACATTATGTCTTGGGGCTTTGATTTTGGTACATTCGGCTTTATTATGGCTGCTATCATCCAAATCTTTGCTCTTATTGGCACAATTGCAATTCTTGCTCTTGGCGTTATCGGTCTTGTTTTGGTATTTACAGATAAGAAAGTTAACGTTGACCTTAAGAAAATTGCAAAGCTCGCTTTGACAATTATGGCGGCTATGAGCGTTCTTATGCTTGTTTTCGTTCTCGTTGCTATCGAGTTTGAGTTCAGCGCAATTTCAGCAGGTGCATTTATTTGGCTTGTTGTTTGTGTTGGTGCTTTCGTTGCTGATAGAGTTCTTGACAAATAATTCGCATAATTGTATTACATACAAAAAAGACCGAGATATCTCGGTCTTTTTTGTTGGGCTTAGGCTCAAAGGGGCAATTTTGAAGCCTTATCGAATTACAGCGGCGTAGGAGCCAACAGAGGAATAACCCTTTTCAAAAAGCTCCATATCCAAATCAAATATAACACCGCTTGGGTCGGCTAAGGTTACTGTCTTTTCTGTAAGATTGTAGCCAATCAGCACGAAGGTGTTTACGTTGGATTTTAAGTAGACAGTTTTGCCATCTATAATTAAAGTGCGGAAAATTGAAGGGGTAGAGTCAAATTTCTCGCACGCCCAAACTATAACAGGTGTTCCCTTGGAAACTGTGTAGTAAAGCTCATATGGGTCGGTGCCGCTTATATCCTCGGCATAGTATCTGCCGCCGTTTATTGAAATATATTTGTTAGCCGCGGCAGCAATAACGGGGGGCATACATCCGTAGGAGTTATAGGTGTCCTTTGGGTTGCCTGCATTGGCTTCAAAAATATTAGTGTAATGTGCAGGTCCCTTTGGCAGATAAAGGTCGTTTAGCTCGCTTTTATCTACGTTGTATTTTAAATAATTCAACACCATACAAAGAGAGGTTACCTCGTCCCCGCTTGGTAGCTCAGGGAACTTTGAAACAAGATTAACGTCAAGCACCTTTAAATTCGGCATATTCATATAGTCCTCTCGGGCAAAAATCTTGCCCTTGGCGCTTACGCTTGTTAAATTATCTCCCGTTTCACTTGTGTGGTTTATGTCAAGATATGCTTCAATATGGATTTCGTCATTTGTGCGTATATCCACTGTATTTGAGTAAGAGGTTAAAAGATTGGTTGTACCAACCATTGTGTTTGTTGCAAACTCTCGTTTGTCACCGTTTACCGTGATATACCCTGCACCCGCATTTGTTATCTGCTCAGGCGTGTCAAGGTAAACCTCTGCGCTCATGTAGAGAATAGGCTCGTTTTCAAGCTTGTACATGCTCCATTCAACTCGTAAGCTTACCTTTGATAAAAGCTCGCTCCTGATAGTGCCGGATTTGTCAATGGTCACCTTCTTTTGCGGTGGCTCATCAACGTTTCCCGAGCTTGTGTCTGAGCTTTGGGTGCTTGTTGAATTTTTGCCATCCTCAAGGTCATTAGCGTTGACGTAAAAAATTGTAGCGCAAACCACACATAAAATAATGAGAACAATGCACGATAAGTATTTTTTCATAATTTTTTCTTCCTTTGTTTTTGTTTTATGTACGCCTTCATTATACAGTAAAAATTTACCAATTAACCAAGAACTTATTGACAGAAAAGCCCAAGAACCGACAATGCGACAAAATAACAAACAGAGAAATGTCGCAAAGAAAAGCATATTGAAAAAAACTGCGATAGAAAATAACCTTATTGAATTTTTTTCATTATTATGGTATAATAAATATAACTAAATTATGTGAGGAAAATATGAATACAGAGGAAAGAATTAATCATTTAAGAAAGCTCATAGCCTACCACTCAAAAAGGTATTATGAGAATGACTCTCCTGAGATTTCCGACTTTGAATACGATAAAATGTTTGAGGAGCTAAAGGCGTTGGAGATTGCAAATCCGCAGTTCTTTAGCCCAACCTCACCCACACAAAGGGTAGGCGGCGCAGCCCTTGATAAGTTTGAAAAGGTAACGCACGAGGTAAAAATGGCAAGCTTGACTGATGTGTTTGACGAAGAAGCTCTGCGCGCCTTTATCCGTAAAACCAAGGAAGAGGTGGGAGAGGACACGGAGTTTTCCGTTGAGCCTAAAATTGACGGTCTTAGCATTTCTCTAAAATACGAAAATGGCGTTTTGAAGGTAGGCGCAACCCGTGGTAACGGTACGGTTGGTGAGGATGTTACCGCTAACGTCAAAACCATACGCTCCATCCCCCTTGAATTGACTGAAGGTGTAAATATCACCGTGCGCGGTGAAGTGTATATGCCACACAGCTCCTTTGAAAAGCTGAATCGGGAAAAGGAAGCAAACGGTGAAAGCCTATGGGCAAACCCAAGGAATGCGGCGGCAGGCTCACTCCGTTGCCTTGACTCCAAGGAAACTGCCAAGCGCGGTCTTGACATCTTCGTCTTTAACTATCAAACGGGTGAATTAAGCGGTGCTGAAACTCACGCGGAAACAATTAACAAAATTAAATCCCTCGGCTTTAAAACCATTCCGCTTTTGACCGTCAGCTCCGATGAGGACGAAATTGTCAATGCGGTTATGACCTTAGGAGAAAAACGCCCACAGCTTGAATTTGATATTGACGGCGCGGTAATCAAGGTTAACTCTCTTGAAAAGAGAAGGGAAATGGGAGAGGGCACAAGCACGCCAAAGTGGGCGGTTGCCTATAAATATCCGCCGGAGCAGAAGAAAACCAAGCTCATTGACATTGCGATACAAGTGGGCAGAACAGGAGTTTTGACCCCCAACGCCGTGCTTGAGCCTGTAAAACTCGCAGGTACAACTGTGTCAAGAGCAACGCTACACAATATAGATATAATAAAGGAAAGAGACATCCGCATAGGTGACAACGTCATTGTGCAAAAGGCGGGTGACATTATCCCTGAGGTTGTGGGTAGTGTAAAAGAGGATAGACAGGGTAATGAAATACCCTACGAAATGCCAAGCGCTTGTCCATCCTGCGGCGGCTCTCTTACCTATGACGATGCAGACGATTTTGTGGACGACGGTGAGGATTTTACCTTAGGCGCTCTCCGTTGCACAAATCCCGCTTGCCCGGCTCAGCTTGAAAGGAATATTATTCATTTTGCATCAAAAAAGGCAATGAACATTGAGGGTGTTGGTGAAAAGTTTGTTAAGCAGCTCCTTGACACAGGCTTAATTCACGACGCGTCTGACCTATACTATATAGACCCACAAGAAATTGCCAAGCTTGACAGAATGGGGGAAAAGAGCGCGGAGAATTTCGCAAAGGCCCGTGAAGCATCAAAGTCCTCAGGACTTGCAAGGGTAATCTTTGCTCTCGGTATCCGCCACATCGGTGAGGTTGCCTCCGCTGAGCTTGCAAACAAATTCGGCTCAATTGACAATTTGTTCACCGCCACCTTTGACGCAATAAAGGAAGCAAACGATTTTGGCGATATAATGGCAAAGAGCGTTATTGAGTTCTTTAGCAAGGATACTACGAAATATATTGTTGAAAGGCTTAAAAACGCAGGTGTTGATACCGCAAATGAAATAAAAGAGGTGTCGAATGAATTTGAGGGTCTTACCTTTGTGTTAACAGGCACTCTTGAAAATATGACAAGGGACGAGGCATCCGATATGATAAAGGCGCGGGGCGGCAAGGTGTCCTCCTCTGTGTCCAAGAAAACAAGCTACGTTTTAGCGGGCGAGGAGGCAGGCTCTAAGCTAACAAAGGCACAAGCCTTAGGAGTTAAAATAATCAGCAAGGAAGAATTCCTTGAAATGTGCAAATAAAAGAACGGTGACGGTGTAGGGACAGGCGTCCTCGACCGTCCGTCAAGGCGGAAAGGAGGAAGAAATGCTTGAAATAAGCAAAAGCGCAACAAAAGCCATTGGAATGCTGAATAGCGCAGGCTATGAAGCATATATTGTCGGTGGCTGTGTGCGCGATATGGTGATGGGCAAAGGCGCCCACGACTATGATATTACAACAAGCGCCCTTCCTTCGGAAACTAAGGCGGTGTTTCAAAACGAAAGGGTTATTGAAACAGGCTTGAAGCACGGCACGGTAACGGTCATTTTAGACGGTGAGCCCCTCGAAATAACGACTTACCGTATAGACGGTGACTATCTTGACAACCGCCACCCCCAAAGCGTTTCCTTTACAAGAAAGCTTGAAAATGACTTGTCAAGGCGCGATTTTACAATGAACGCCCTTGTCTATAACGAAAAAGAAGGGGTTCTTGACTATTTTGGCGGCAAGCGTGATATTGAAAATAAAATTATCCGCGCCATAGGAGAGCCTGTAAAACGCTTTACAGAGGATGCACTTCGTATTTTGCGTGCTATTCGCTTTTCCTCAACTCTCGGCTTTGAAATTGAGGAAAACACAAGAAAAGCAATGATAAGCTGTAAGCACCTTTTGCACAACATTTCTCCCGAGCGTATTTCCGAGGAAATAAATAAATTTGTTCTTGGCAAAAACGTCAAACAGGCAATTTTGCAAAATTACGAAATATTAGGTGAAATTTGCCACGAATTTTTAAAAATGAAAGGCTTTGACCAACATAACAAGTGGCATATATACGATGTGCTTGAGCATACTGCGGTGGCGGTGGAAAATACTCCCCCTGTGCTTCATTTGCGCTTGGCAATGCTTTTTCACGATACGGGAAAGGTGCATACCTTTTCTATCGACGAAAATGGCGTAGGACATTTTTACGGTCACGGAGAAAAAAGCGCGGAAATCGTGAAAGACTACCTTAATCGATATAAATACGATAACCGTACTAAGGACGAGGTGTATAATCTTGTAAGGCTTCACGATATGCCTACCGAGGCGGACGAGGTGTTAATCAAAAAGCGCCTTAACCGTATAGGAAAAGAACGCTTTCTTGATTTGATTAAAATTCAAAGAGCTGATAATTTAGCTCAAAATCCTGCTTTTACAAGAATGGAGCATTTTAACACCCTTGAAAAAATATCAAAAGAAATAATCAATCAAAGCTGCTTTGATTTGTCAAGCCTTAAGGTTAACGGAAGTGATATGGTATCCCTCGGCTTCGTCGGAAAAGAAATAGGCGAAGCTCTCAAAACCCTTCTTGACGAGGTAATCGAGAACAAGCTTCCAAACGAAAAAGAGGCTCTTTTAGAAAGAGCCGAGCAATTAAAAAAATAAAGGGGGTGTTGCAATAAGCACAGACCAAAAACAGATACCCCTTACACTAAAACCTTTATTTTACTATTATTTTTAGATGTAAATAATGACGGGAACTTGCAAAATTTGCAAGTTCCCCTCTTTTTTTGGTATCTGTTTTTTACCCGCGACCTCGTACTCTACCGTACTGAGTACGCCTACGTGTACGAGTTCACGGCTTCTGCACTCATTTCACTACCCCCTAAAAGAGGCGTCGCTTAATGCGACAGCCTTTTTTAGTTTATCTTCTGTCTATTTTGTATGTAGGAACAAGCTCCTTTACAAGGTCCTTCATTTTTTCGCTTTCACCGTAAGCCTCGTCATAAAGCTTTTCAAGTGTTGCAAACAAATGGTTGTCGTCCATTTCGATTGGCTTGCCTATGCTGATTCTGTCGTTTGCGGTTTTTTCCATACCCTCTTCAGCCATAAGTCTTTCCTCGTAAAGCTTTTCACCGGGGCGCAAGCCTGTAATCTTAATTTCAATGTCCTTATCTGGTTCGTAGCCGGAAAGCTTTATAAGGTTAACCGCCAAGTCATAAATCTTAACCTGCTCACCCATATCAAGAACGAAAATTTCGCCGCCGTTTGCGTAAGCACCTGCTTGAAGCACAAGGCTAACAGCCTCGGGAATAGTCATAAAGTAACGGATAATGTCCTTGTGTGTAAGGGTTACAGGACCACCCTCTGCGATTTGCTTTTTGAAAAGCGGAATAACAGAACCGTTTGAGCCAAGCACATTTCCAAAGCGCACTGCAACAAACTGTGTCTTTGACTTTCTTGAAAATGCTTGAATTATCATTTCGCAAACACGCTTTGTAGCACCCATAATGTTTGTTGGGTTAACCGCCTTGTCTGTTGAAATCTGTACGAATTTCTTAACGCCGTACTTGTCCGCGCACTTAACAACCTTGTAAGTGCCGAGAATGTTGTTTTTAACTGCCTCGTTAGGACTTGTTTCCATCAAAGGAACGTGCTTGTGAGCCGCCGCGTGGAACACAATATCGGGACGGTAGGTCTTAAATACATCCTCCATCTTTCCACTGTCGCGGATTGAGGCAATAAGGGTCAAAAGATTTAAGTTAGGAAGCTTTCTCTTTAACTCCTGTTCAATGTCATATGCGTTATTTTCGTAAATATCAAGAATGATGAGCTGCTTTGGATTGTGGGCTGCAATCTGTCTGCAAAGCTCGCTACCGATAGAGCCGCCGCCACCTGTAACCAAAACGACCTGCTCCTCGATGTATCCCATAACCTCGTCGAGGTTAACCTTGACAGGCTCTCTGCCGAGCAAATCCTGTACATCAACGTCGCGGAGTCTTGAAACGGAAACCTCGCCGTCAATAAGCTGATATAAGCCGGGCAAGGTCTTAACCTCACAGCTTGTCTTTAAACAGAGCTGTGAAATTCTCTTAATATTTTTTGCATCGGAGGACGGAATTGCAATAACGATTGTATCAGCAGATACTTTTTCTGCAATTTCAACTATATTATCGCAAGGACCGTATACCTTGACACCTAAAATAATCGAGCCTATCTTGTGGGGGTTATCATCAACAAGACCAACGGGAATATCATTTAGCATATTGGTAGTTTGAAGCTCTCTCAATATGGTGGTACCCGCCGCGCCTGCACCGACAATCAAAATTCTTTTTCCGTTTCCATGTCCGTTTTTATTTATTAAAACGTTAATTGCTATGTAAACCCTGTAAGAAGAAATTACAAGGCAGGAAAGAAGGAAAAAAATGCCTGTCGTAACAACACACCAAGCAATGCTCGGCACGTCACTAATCAAGGAAACGATTGCAAAAGAAATCAAAGCGGCAAGGGAAATAATGGCAACTCGCACGATTTCCAATACGCTTGCATGCCTTAAGGAAATAGCATGAAGCCTTGTTATGTAGGTAAAGCATAAAACAACGACTGCGCTGACTGCCAAGGGAATCAATGCTTCAGAAAAAAGCTCAAGCGTGCCATACAGCAACAAATCGGCAACAAACGTTGAAATGAATAACGATGCAATCAGACTGATTGATACAAAAGCTATTTTAGAAAAATTTGGAAGTGATTTGTTTCTCATAATATCTCCAGTTAATATATGTAATGGTTATGATGATTATAACTCAAATTAAGAAAAAAGTCAATAAAAGTTAACGAAATATTTTAAAAACCCCTTGAAAAAGAAAAGTAAATAGTGTAGTATTAATATGTAAATGTATGCAGTTTAATAAACGGAGGATAAGATTATGGCGTTTGAGTTTGATAATGATTTTGAATCAGGTGTAGATATTAGAGTAATCGGAGTTGGTGGCGGTGGCAATAATGCTGTTAACCGTATGATAGCTTCTAACATAAAGGGTGTTGAATTTATTGCGATTAATACGGATAGACAGGCTCTTAACCGTTGTGGCGCAGGCAATAAGATTTGTATTGGCGAGGCTGTCACAAAGGGTAACGGTGCGGGCGCAAATCCCGAAATGGGACTTCGCAGTGCAGAAGAAAGTGCGGACGAGATAAGAGCGGCTATTGAGGGCGCAGATATGGTGTTTATCGCCACAGGTATGGGCGGTGGCACAGGTACAGGTGCGGCTCCTGTTGTTGCCCGTATAGCAAAAGAACTTGATATTTTAACTGTTGGTATCGTTACAAAGCCCTTTAAGTTTGAGGGTAACAGAAGAATGTCACAGGCTGACGAGGGTATTAAGGAGCTTTCTAAGTACGTTGACTCCTTGGTTGTTATTCCTAATGAAAGACTTAAGGAATTTACTCAGGAAAAGATAACTATTATAAACGCCTTCGGTATTGCCGATGACGTATTAAAGCACGGTGTTAAGAGCATTTCTGACCTTATTAATGTACCGGGCTTTGTAAACCTTGACTTTGCGGACGTTTCCTCTGTTATGAAGGATGCGGGTATGGCTCATATGGGCGTTGGTGAAGCAACAGGCTCTAACAAGGCTGTTGAAGCGGCTAAAAAGGCTATTGCAAGCCCATTGCTTGAAACATCAATCAGCGGTGCAAACGGTATCCTTATTAACATTACCGTATCTCCTGACGTGGGTCTTGATGAAGCGGATGCGGCATCCTCTATGATTACCGAGGAGGCAGCTCACGATGCAAATATCATTTGGGGTGTTAATTTTGACGAAAGCTTGGTTGATACCGTTAAGGTAACTATTATTGCAACAGGCTTTGACAAGACATCCTCAAGAGCTAAGCCAAAATCTGTTATAGATGACGAAAATCTCGAAGATATTAAGCCCGCAACCATTGTTAAGGATGAAGATTATAGCGATATAATAGATATAATCAATAAAAATCGCGACAAGGGAATTCAAAGCGATTTCGATGAAAGGCACTAATAATAAAAGCACCGCGGTACTGAAATGCTGCGGTGCTTGTTACCTATTATTAATTGAAGTGATTTTAGCAAAAAAGTATTGTAAATGCAGAAATTTTGTTAATGGTGTATAAAAAATAGATAAATTTCGGATGAGTAAGCTTGATTTTTTGTGCAAAAGGTAGAAAATTTCCGCAAAACACACTTATGGTTGACAACGAAAAAGCCAAATGCTATAATACTGTTGTGTCTAAATGCGTAAAAAAGGTATATTTGCGCCTATTTACACACGCTGTTAAGATACCTCGTGCCTTTTGGCGCTGGCGTATAAACATTTATCACTAAAGAAGGAGGAACGAAATGCCAACCTTTAATCAGCTCGTAAGACAAGGTAGAACCGATAAGACATACAAGTCTAAAACACCTGTACTTCAAACCGGCTTCAACACCTTGAAGAACAAAGCGATTGATCAGAGCGCACCTCAAAAGAGAGGCGTATGTACCAAGGTTACAACAACCACACCAAAGAAGCCAAACTCAGCTCTTCGTAAGATTGCAAGAGTTAAGCTCACAAACGGTATGGAGGTTACATCTTATATCCCTGGTATTGGCCACAATCTTCAGGAGCACTCAGTTGTACTTATCCGTGGTGGTAGAGTACGTGACTTGCCTGGTTGCCGTTATCACATTATCCGTGGTACACTTGATGCACAGGGCGTTGCAAATCGTAACCAGAGCCGTTCTAAATACGGCGCTAAGCGTGCAAAGAAGAAGTAATTTAGTTCTTTGCGGTTAGGTAACAAAAGTTAAATTTTAATCGTAGTTCCCAACTTGTAGCTGAATAAATGTTTATTTGTCAGTGACAACTTGTAGGACACGACGGAAGAATTTCTTTCGAGTACCAATGATATCATATTTTTAATGAAGGAGGGAAGTAAAGTGCCAAGAAGAGGTCAAATTTCTAAAAGAGATGTATTGCCAGATCCACTTTATGGTTCAAAGCTCGTAACAAAGCTCATCAACAACATCATGCTTGATGGTAAGAAGGGTGTTGCTCAGAAGATCGTTTACGACGCATTTAAAATCGTAGAAGAGAAGACTGGTATGAATGGTCTTGAGGCGTTCCAGGCAGCTCTTGAGGACGTAATGCCTGTATTGGAGGTTAAGGCTCGCCGTGTAGGTGGTTCTAACTATCAGGTTCCAATGGAAGTAAGAGCAGAAAGACGCCAGACACTCAGTCTTCGTTGGATAACAACATATTCCAGAAGCCGTGGCGAAAAGACTATGGCTGAAAGACTTGCAGGCGAAATACTCGACGCTAAGAATAGCTTGGGTGGCGCATTCAAGAAGAAAGAAGAGACACACAGAATGGCTGAAGCTAATAAGGCTTTCGCACATTACAGATATTA
>JAZSGX010000097.1:0-6584 GCA_045532975.1 Eubacteriales bacterium
GGTGGCTTGCCACCTGCGGTTATGACAGGACGCTTCAGCGCCCTCCGTATATGCAAGGCAGACAAGAAAAAGTTTATAGCACCTAAATATTGATCAAAAACGCTCGGTTAGCCGAGCGTTTTTAATTGACATATGCAGTAAAATTATTTATAATAAATGTAGAGAAAAAATTTTCAATAAATTTTTAAAAAATTCCAACGAAAATACTTTTTTGTGTGTATATGTATCAGAGGGCAAGAAAATGAGAACGAACAGGCTCTCAGGAATAGGAGGAATTTAAAATGAAAAAATTGATCAGCGTATTATTGGTAATTGCAATAGCTTGCATAGGACTTGCTTCCTGCGGCAGTACAGAGGATGCTTCCTCGGTTGATACAACCTACATTAGTCTGCGTATCAATCCTGAAATTGAAATGGTGGCTGATGATGACGGCATAATCGTATATGCAAATGCGGTTAATGATGACGGAGAGGTTGTGCTTTCCAACGTGGAATTGGAGGGCAAGACCATTGAGGAGGCAGGCGCACTTTTCACCGAAGCGTCTGTGGAGCTTGGCTATGTTGACCCTACACAAGATGCAACGGTTTACGTTGACGTTCAAGGTGTTAATGCGGAGGAGACGGCAGAAATTGAACAGAAGCTTAATCAGGACATAACCCATTATTTTAACAACAACGGTATTAACGGTAAGGTTTCCAAGGAAACGCTTGACAAATATGCGTCAAGTGCTAATAAATGGGGACTTTCCACGGGTCACACAAAGCTTGTTATGCGTGTGCTTGATGCACATCCTGAGCTTACCGAGGATGAGGTTCTTAAAATGAGCGTTAGCCAGTGGATGGAGCTTTTAAACGGTAACAAGGGCAATAACACTGCTATGAAGGAATTAAAGGCTGAATACCGTAATACGGTTAACGGCATAAAGGACGAATATGCTAATTTGTTTGCGCTTCGCAAAGAGATAGAGGGATTGAGAGCAGAGCTTGAAAATTCCGAAAAGACCGAGGAAGAGCTTGATGTGATAAGAACACAAATTGCAGAAAAGGAAGCTCAAGCCAAAACGGTCAGAAATGAATATAAGTCGGAGCTCGCTGATGCTAAGAGCGAATATAAAAAGGAATTTCACGAGCTGAAGAAGGCAGAGAAGAATCAAGCAAAAAAGTAAAATAAATTCGCTGCTACCTTGGAGGAAAAATGACACAATTCATCGAAAAAACAAAAATAGATGAATATTTAAACGATTTAAGGCAGGGGAATTCCTCTGCCTTGGACTCGTTATATGAGTCAACCTCCCGCAAGATATATGCTCTTTGCTACACATATATGAAAAATCAGCACGACAGCGAGGATGCCTTGTCGGAAACCTATATGTCGATAGTTAGGTCGATAGACAAATTCAAGGGTAAAAACGGATTTAATTGGATATATACTATTGCAAAAAACGTGTGCTTGAATTTGTTAAGACGGCAAAAAAGAGAGGTGCCTGTGGACTATAACGATGAGAAAACCGTAAATGTTTTAGGAATTTCAGGTGAGACGGAAATTACGTGCTATGACGAGAGCGGAATTATAGCCTTGTCCCAACGGGTGTTGAACGAAAATGAATTCAGAATTGTTGTTTTACACGCGGTAAACGGGTTGAAATTCAAGGAAATAGCAAGGCTGACGGATAGCAAGGAAGCAACGGTGCGGTGGCAGTATAACAACGCCATTGCAAAGGTGAAAAAAGAATACGAAAGGGGGAGCGCATTGTGACAGATAAGGAATTTGAGAGCTTGTTCAAAAATGAACCTCAGCTTGTACCAAGGGCAGAGCTAAAGGAAGAAATCCTTGCCCGCGCACAGGCAGAGCTGGAAAAAAGCAAAAAGAAAAAGCAATCGCCCTTCTATAAAAGGCTAAAGGTGTGGGTGCCATTGGCGGCGTGCATTATGTTGGCTGTTTTGGTTGCTGGCGGTATGATAGGCTTGAATAACGAGGCGTATCAGACCATTTATATAGATGTTAACCCATCTGTTGCCATTACGCTTAACCGATTTGAAAGGGTAAACGGAGTGGAGTATTTAAACGAGGATGCAAGGGATGTCTTTGAAAAGACAGAGCTTGAGGGCAAGAGTGCCGAGGAGGCTCTTGAGGAAATAATAGCCGTTCTTGATACAGAGGGCTATTTTGAAGATGAGGCGTGCATCTACATCAGCGCAGACGAGAAAGCGCAGGAAACGGTTGACAAGTTAACGTCCCACGCGGAGAAAATAAAAGGCAACAGAAAATATAAGGTGAGCGGTCAAGCTCTATCTCAAGAAGAAAAGGAAGAGGCAAAGGAAAGCGGAATTTCCCCGGGGAAATACCGTATTATTAGCGAAATAATAGAGCTTTGCCCCAGCTGCACCGTTGAAGAATTGAAAAATTTGCCAATGGCAGAGCTAAACAAAATATACAAGAATTTGGCGAAACCAAGCAAAAAGGACTCGAAATGAGTCCTTTGTCTTTACAACAAGCTTAAAATGTGTTAAAATAAATGCGAGGTGATAAAATGGAACGATTAAAAAATATTAAGCTTTTCCTTTTTGATATGGATGGTACGCTCTACCTCGGGGATAGGCTATATGATTTTACTCCTGCTTTGCTTGAGGAAATCAAGAAAAGCGGTGGCAAATATATGTTTATGACAAATAACTCCTCAAAAAGCGTTGTTGACTACATAAAAAAGCTTGAAAGACTCGGAATTAAAGCAGAATATGAGGATTTTATTACGTCCTCTCAGGCAACTGCATACTACCTTGAAAAGCACCATAAGGGCGCGCGCCTGTACGTTTGCGGTACGGAGTCCTTAAAGGCGGAGCTTGTCCACGGTGGCTTTGAGGTGACTGAGGATTTAGATAAGGTTGACTTAATTGTTATGGGCTTTGACACGGAGCTAACCTTTAAAAAGCTCCACGATGTGTCGTTTTTACTTTTAACAAGAGAGAATATTCCTTATATCGCTACAAATCCTGATTACGTTTGCCCGACTGAATTTGGCAGCGTGCCTGACTGCGGTAGTGTTTGCGATATGCTTTATAACGTTTCAAAGCGTCGCCCCTTGTTTATCGGCAAGCCTGAGCCGTTAATGCCACTTTTGGCAATGGATAAAACGGGATACACCAAAGCAGAAACTGCTGTTATCGGTGACAGAATTTACACTGATGTGAAAAGCGGACTTAATGCGGGTGTGCTTTCTATTCTCGTTATGAGCGGAGAAACCACCTATGAAATCCTTGAAGCGTCCGAGGAAAAGCCACATTTGGTTTTGGAAAGCGCCAAGGAAATATTAAATGTGCTTAAAAGCAAGCAAGGAGAATAAAATGGATACAGAAATTGACAGAATGATGTTTTTAAGGCGGATTTCCATAATTTTCTTTGTAGCTGTTTGCTTTGTGGTTATTAGCATTGCTGTTCTTTTAATTATTATGGGCGGCGGTGACTATGGCGGAGCTAACTCGGATTTTGCCGAGCTTGACGGCTACGGCGAAGCGGTTACGCAGAAAATAGAGGTTGAGAGCTTTGACACCCTTTATTTCTTTGCGGAGGAAATAAGGAGTGAGCGCACACTGTTTACTGATGCAATACCAAACTTGAAAATTGTAAACAGCGATAAATATTATTTGGAAATCACGTCAAGTCAAGGCTTGATTGACAAGCTGAGAATTGAAAACGAAGACAATTATTTGACCTTTGCGTTTAAGGAAGAGTGCTATGGCAATGCAAAGGGAACTAATAGAATTTATAAGGGCTTATACGTTGACTGTGACGTATTTGACGTAACGGTTTATGCTCCTGTTTCCGTGTTGCTTTCAAGTGCGGAGATAAACTTAGACTTCGATGCGCCTAAAACCGAAACCTTAGGTATAGTGGTTGGCGGAGAGGTAAGAGAGGGCAAGGTATACAACATTGACACAGAGATACTTGTTTGTACCCTTAACGGTGCCTCTGATGTGGAGCTTAGCGGCTGCGCTCAAAAGGGCGCTCAGCTTGAGGCTAAGCACAATTCTAAAATAGACGGGGATGATCTGATAACTCCCTATGTCAAAACCGGTGTATCCTGCCAGATTTTCGGTTATAGCTACATAGATGGAAACGGCTTTTCCGATTATCCTTTGTTGGATATGGGATTTTTGATAACTCACGGTATAATTTTCTTGCTGATTATATCTGTTTGCGGCTTTGTAATGTTTAAATATAAGTTTGAAAAGCAGAAAAGTAATATCGACAGATTTATCAATATGGTAGAAACCGAAGGAAATTTTTTGATTAAACCTAAAAAAACTGAAGAAAAACTATTGCAAAATAACGAGTAAAGTATTATAATAAATTCGTAAAATTTTTTAGCACAAAGGAGCAAAAAATATGGAACTTCTCTATAAGGGCAAAACAAAGGATGTTTACTCTCTTGAAAACGGCAACGTTCTTCTAAAGTTTAAGGACGATTGCACAGGTAAGGACGGAGTGTTTGATCCGGGCGAAAACAGCGTTGGCTTGACAATTGACGGCATTGGTAAGGCAAATCTTGAAACATCTGTTTACTATTTTGAAATGCTCAAGAAGGCAGGCGTTAAGACACACTACGTTTCTGCTGATATTGAGAATGCTACAATGGAGGTTTTGCCTGCTGAGTGCTTCGGTAAGGAGCTTGGCGGTGGCGGACTTGAGGTTATTTGCCGCTTGGTTGCAACCGGTAGCTTCATTCGCAGATATGGCGAGTATATTAAGGATGGCACACCACTTGAGGGTGGCTACGTTGAGTGTACATTTAAGAATGACGCTAAGGGCGATCCGCTTGTAACAGGCGAGGGTCTTGTAGCTCTTAAGGTTATGACTGCTGAAATGTTTGAAAGCTTGAAGGAGCAGACACTCAAAATTACAAAGGTTGTTGCTGACGACCTGAAGACAATCGGTCTTGACCTTTGGGACATTAAGTTTGAGTTTGGCTACAACAATGGCGAGGTTATCTTGATTGACGAAATTGCATCAGGCAATATGCGTGTTTACAAGGGCAACGAAATCGTTAACCCTGTTGACCTCACAAAGCTTATTCTTAACAGATAATTTCAAAAACGCTTGCAAAATTGCAAGCGTTTTTTGAATAAAAGTGCCGCTCTGTGTCGATAAAACCGTTGTAGCTTGTTATTCTCTTGAAGAGAAATTAAAAAAATCTTGACAGAAATGGACTTAAATGCTACAATATAATAAAGTAACTTAGGAGGGAAAATATGAAAAAAATAGTTTTAATTTTATCGACTGTTTTAGTTATTACTTGCTTGTTTGCAATTTCAGTAAGCGCTGCTGAGCCAAGCTATGCAGATGGCGAATGGATATATGCGGCTGATGGCACTACAAAACTGGCAATCAGAGATACTGACGGAAACCCACTTCTTTGGTATATGAATGGTGAGGAGCTTAAATATGTAAGAGCAGACCAAACCGACAAAACCCAGAGCGTTTACGTTGAATACGGTGTCAGCGCAGGCGGAAGCGGCTTTGATACTAAGGTTTTTTCTCCTCAAAAGACCTTGAAAAGTATAAAGGTGTTCGATAACGGTACCGAAATAATCGGTTATGGTGACAAGCTTGATTTGCAAAAGATTGTTTTGATGAACCTTGAATGGATGGACATCGATGCCTTTAACGGATGGTTGTTCGGCAATAAGCATGGTTGCTGTCCTATGCTTCGCGGTATAGTTCTTCCAAGCACACTTAAGGGCATTGGTCAAGAGGGCTTTACAAACACAAAGCTTGTTCAAATTTGGAATCTTGAGAATACACAGTTATTTTATTTGAATTCGTCTGATTTTGCTTCAACAACCACATTAACCCAAGAAGCTACAAATGGTGTGATCAAAACTCCTGTAACACTGATGCGACCGCTGAATATTCAGTATTCACAGGTTACTACTTACATAATGAATCCTTATTATGATTATCCGCAGTTGAATCAGCTTTGGCATCAGATTTTAAGAGGGTGCAGCAAGCTTCAAGCTATCTATTGCCCTGCACAGGTAAGCGGAGGCTTCGGCTCGGAGGCGTTCAGGGATACCCCTGCTCAGTACATTATGTTCTTGACCGGCACAAAGGAAGATGCTGAAAATACTATAGCTAACACTGATTCCTCTCACAACGGTAACTTTAAAAACGCTAAAATTATTTCTTATGATGAGTATTTAGCGGATAAAGCTACATATGATAGTGCTACAAAGCAAGTATATGTTGTTTACGGATACGATTTCTGTGAGGCGTTCTTTGACGGACACAAAATGAGCGAAAACACAGAAATGAAGTTCACAAGCTACTTTGAGCCCATCAAGTTTGCAAGCGTTTGTACAAACGATGGCTGTGACCACGCAGGCTATGACGATTCAAAGACAATTGGCGCAATCTTTGTAAGCTACGGTTACTCAATGACCGAGGATGAAATCGGCGGCAAGCTTTCAATGTCACAGTTCTTCGGTATTGACAAGGCAAATCTTGAAAAATATACTACCTTGACAGGTAACGCCTTTGAGTATGGCTTTGTTGTTTCTTCAAACGCTGACCCAATGAACGAGGCAAA
>JAZSGX010000080.1:0-6588 GCA_045532975.1 Eubacteriales bacterium
CGCCTTGACGTTGATATGACAAACGTACACGCAAGCGGTACAATAGCAATGATGGAAGCTGCGTTAGAGGGACTAACCCGTGAGGACGGCACGTGCCCGCTTCTTATTGCAGTAACTCAATTAACGTCAACAAGTGAAGAAAGAATGAGAGATGACTTACTCATTAATGAGCCAATGGATAAAGTAGTTATGCACTACGCACAAAATGCTAAAAAAGCAGGACTTGCAGGTATCGTTTGCTCTCCGCTTGAGGCAGAAAAGGTACACGCTACCTGTGGCAAGGATTTCGTAACAGTTACCCCAGGCGTTAGATTTGCAGACGGTGACAAGGGTGACCAGGTAAGAGTTATGACCCCTGAAGAAGCAAAAAAGATAGGCTCAGACTACATTGTAGTTGGCAGACCAATCACAGCAGCCGCTGACCCTGTTGCAGCATACAGACGCTGCGTTAACGAGTTCGTTGACTAATTAGGGCGGACTGACAGACATAGAACAAAAGGCGTTTTTCTTATGCTTTTTGTTTCATCTAAATCGTTTGAAGACTAATGTAGAAAATTTTTCAAATTTTCATTTTTATACGCCTTTTTAAGCGCGACCGCTACTCTACCGCACAAAGTGCGCCGACGTGTACGCGCTCACGCTTTCTCTGCCCGCCATTCTCCCTAATTATCGGGCAAATATTGTAAGGCAATTATTTTTCATTTAAAGGAGTAAGTTATGGAAGCATACAAGAGAGAATTTATACAATTTTTACAATCCGCAGGAGTTTTAAAGTTCGGTGACTTCACCGCAAAAAGCGGCAGAAAAATCCCATATTTCATTAACGCAGGCGAAATCAAGACAGGCGAGCATATTTCAAAGCTTGGTGAGTTCTACGCTAAGGCTTATCTTGACAAGGTAGGCACAAAGAAGACTGCTCTTTACGGTCCTGCATACAAGGGTATTTCTATCGCAGTTGCAACATCAATCGCACTTGCAAAGAACGGTCTTGACTTGCCCTTCTTCTTCAACAGAAAGGAAGCTAAGGACCACGGTGAGGGCGGCGTGTTTGTAGGCTACAAGCCACAATCCGGCGAGGAGGTTGTTATCGTTGAGGACGTTATCACCGCAGGCACAGCTATCCGTGAAACTATGGAAATTATGAAAAGCGTTGAGGGTGTTAAGGTTGCCGCTTGCTTCGTAATGGTTGACAGAAAAGAAAAGGGCAAGGGCGAAAAGGGCGCAATGGTTGAAATTGAGGAAGAATTTGGTTTCCCTGTTTACTCCGTTGTTGACGTTTACGATATTATCGAGTACCTGGAAGAGGACCCTGCAAACAAGGAAAACGTAGAAAGAATTAAAAAGTACCGCGAGGTTTACGGCGCGTAAATCCATAATTACACACAGAGGGCTTTAGAGGGCGAGGGAAAATCCGTGAGCTTGCGTGCGTAGGCGTACTCAGTACGCCAGAGCGCAAGACCGCGGATAGAAAAGTAAGAAAAGAGATTTTGTTAAAAATCTCTACCTTAAAAGGTTCGTTATCGTCTTGACGAGCTTTGATTTATGCTTTATATATTGCTTTTCGGTTTCACCGTTCTGTAAAGTCCATCAAGGAGGAAAAATGAGAAGCTTAATAGATATTAAGGAGCTCTCTTTAGAGGAGCTTGACAGCTTAATTGCTACTGCTCTTGATATAATTGAAAATCCGAAAAAATATAGTGAAAAGTGTCACGGCAAAAAGCTTGCTACTCTTTTCTTTGAGCCATCCACCCGTACACGCTTGAGCTTTGAAGCGGCAATGTACGAGCTTGGCGGTAACGTGCTTGGCTTCTCCGAGGCATCAAGCTCATCATCCGCAAAGGGCGAAAGCGTTGCAGACACAGCAAAAATGATTTCCTGCTACGCGGATATCATGGCTATGCGTCACCCTAAGGAGGGCGCGCCATTGGTTGCTTCTATGAACGCGACAATCCCCGTTGTTAACGCAGGTGACGGTGGACATAACCACCCAACCCAGACCCTTGCAGACCTGCTTACAATCAAGCGTAAAAAGGGTAGATTTAACAACCTTACCATCGGTCTTTGCGGTGACCTTAAATTCGGCAGAACAGTACACTCATTAATCGGCGCTATGTCACGCTATGAGGGTGTTAAATTCGTGCTTATTTCCCCTGACGAGCTTAAGGTGCCAAACTATGTAAAAACAGATATTCTTGACAAAAGCGGCATAGAATACGTTGAAACAAAGGATTTGTGCGCAGCAATGCCGGAGCTTGACATTCTTTATATGACAAGAATTCAAAAGGAGCGCTTCTTTAACGAGGAGGATTACCTCCGCTTAAAGGACAGCTACATCCTTGACTTGCCCAAGCTCGACAACGCTAAGAGCGACCTTTGCATTATGCACCCACTCCCCCGTGTTAACGAAATCAGCGTAAAGGTAGACTCCGACCCTCGCGCTTGCTACTTTGAACAGGCACTAAACGGAAAATATATGCGTATGGCATTGATTTTAATGCTTCTCGGCATCAACTAAGGGGGTATGAGCTATGAATATTGATTCAATCAAAAACGGTATGGTAATAGACCACATCACCGCAGGCAAGGGTATGGAATTATACTCACTTTTAAAGCTTGACGAATTAAATTGCACAATAGTTATCGGCAAAAATGTTTCAAGCGCCAAAATGGGAACAAAGGACATTATCAAAATCGACGCAGACATCACCTTAAACACCGACATTCTCGGCTACGTTGACCCTGACGTTACCATTAATATAATTAAGGATGGAAAAATAGTTGACAAGAAAACCGTTGAATTGCCCGAGCGCTTAGTAAACGTGATTTCCTGCAAAAACCCACGCTGTATCACCTCCTGTGAGCAAGAGCTTGACCAGGTTTTCACCTTAACAGATAAGGAAAACCGCGTTTATAGATGTCTCTACTGCGAAACAAAGGCAAAGGAACAATCGCATTAAAAACAAATATGGCGGGAGATTTCTCCCGCCACTTTTTTGTTTTTGGATCTTGATTTTATTCCAGAAATAGAATATAATAGAATTATCAAATACAAGGAGATAACTTTATGCTTCAATATATGTCTTGCAGAGATGCTGCCGAGAGGTGGAATATTTCACAACGCAGAGTTTCTGTTTTATGTTCTGAAAATCGAATTCCTAATGTTGCAATGCTCGGCAATATGTGGATAATTCCTATAAATGCCGAAAAGCCTACCGATGCTCGCAAAAACAACGGTGCAAAGCCAACTATTGAAAAAGCTCATCCTTTTGTAAAATGGGCGGGCGGTAAAACTCAACTTTTAGACGTGCTTAAACGCAATTTGCCAAGTGGTATTGGCACAACCATTACAAAATATGCAGAGCCTTTTGTAGGTGGCGGTGCGTTTTTGTTTTCTTTGCTTGAAGAATATCGCTTTGAAGAAATATATATCAGCGACAATAACAAAGAGCTTATGAATGTTTACCAAACAATTAGAGATAATTGCACCGAACTTTTATCTGCTCTTAATATATTGCAAAATGAATACAACGGCTTAAGTGCAGAGTTGCAAGAACAATTTTATTATGAAAAGCGTGATGAGTTCAATACCGTTGAGCTTACAGAAAAAACAAGCGTTCAAAAGGCTACATTGTTTATTTTCTTGAATAAATCTTGCTTTAATGGACTTTTCAGAGTCAACAAAAAAGGCAAATATAATGTTCCTTTTGGAAAGCATAAGTCTATTTCAATTTGCGACGGCGATAACTTAACCAAAATTTCTGCTATGCTCCAAAATGTTGAAATTAAATCGTGTGATTATCACGAGGTTACAAGTTTTGCTGATAGCTCTACTCTTGTATATTTTGATCCACCATATAGACCTTTGAACGTTACATCAGGTTTTACATCATATACAGAAAATGATTTTTCAGACAAAAATCAAATAGAGCTTGCCGATTGCTTCAAGGCTCTTTCAAGCAAAGGTGTTAAGGTAATGCTTAGCAACTCCGACCCTAAAAACACAAACGAAAACGACAATTTCTTTGACGATTTATACGCAGATTTTAATATTCTGCGTGTTGAAGCTTCTCGTATGATAAACAGCAAAGGCTCATCAAGAGGAAAAATCAAAGAACTTTTAATAAAGAATTATTAAGGAGAGAATTTATGAAAAGGAATTTTAACGAATGGCTCTCTAATTTTAGAGAAAGCATTGCTGACTATAAATACTACATTGATTTTGACAAAGTACATAGAAATGTTGACAGCATAAAGGTTGAGTTGAATATATTAAATTCACTTGTAGGTTCTAAAAGCATTGAAGCTGACTTTATAAACTTGATAAAGAAATATCCTGAAACATTAAAGGTTATTCCTATTTTGCTCGCAAAGAGAGAAAGTGAAATATACTGCCAAGACCAAAACCTTGCTCGTACATTTGAATTTAATTACAAAGATTGTGCACATAATAGCCACAAGTTTTTTGATGAATACTGCTACTTTATGAAAGAAACAGGACTTTTCGATTTGCTACAAAATCGCATTATAAGCAACTTAGTTGACTATGTTACAGGCGTTGAAACAGGCTTAGATTCTAACGGCAGAAAAAATCGTGGTGGTCATTTAATGGAAAATTTGGTTGAAAGTTATATTCAACAGGCTGGTTTTGTAAAGTACGAAACATATTTTAAAGAAATGTATCTTTCTGAAATAGAACATCGTTGGGGAATTGACCTGTCTGCAATTTCTAACACAGGTAAAACTGAAAAACGATTTGACTTTGTTGTAAAAACCGATAACAAAATTTATGGAATTGAAGCTAACTTTTATTCGAGCGGCGGTTCAAAATTAAATGAAACCGCAAGAAGCTATAAGAACATAGCTATTGAATCAAAAGAAATAGACGGTTTTGTGTTTGTATGGTTTACAGATGGAAACGGTTGGAAGTCAGCAAAACACAATTTAGAAGAAACCTTTGATGTAATGGAACATATTTATTCTATTGCAGACTTAGAAAACGGCATAGCAAACGAATTATTTAACTGATATGGCGAAAAAAACATCTTTACAACCTGAAAATTTTGAGCTTGAAACTAATACTGTTTGGAGTTTTCCAAATAGAGGAAAGTGGGCAACTCACGATGCCAAATATCGCGGCAATTGGTCGCCTTATATACCAAGAAATGTGATTTTAAGATATTCAAACGAGGGCGATACAGTTCTTGATCAATTTGTTGGTGGCGGCACGACTATGGTTGAAGCCAAGCTGACAGGCAGAAACGCCATAGGAATTGATATTAACCCAAGTGCAGTTGAATTGTCCTTGAAAAAATGCGATTTTGAATGTGAATCAAGCTCGCAGATTACAATAAAGCAAGGCGATGCAAGATACCTTGATTTAGAGAGTGAAAGCATTGATCTTATCTGTACTCATCCCCCTTATGCCGATATTATCAAGTATAGCGAAGATATAAAAGGCGATTTGTCGCACCTTAAAATTAAGGACTTTCTAACTGAGCTTGACAAGGTGGCACAGGAAAGCTATCGAGTTTTGAAAAAAGGCAAGTTTTGTGCTATTCTTATGGGCGATACTCGTAAAAATGGCATGGTTCAGCCTCTCGCTTTTGAAACAATGCGACTCTTTGAACTTGCTGGATTCAAGGCAAAGGAAATTATAATCAAGGAACAGCACAACTGCCAAGCAACAGGCTTTTGGAAAACCAACAGTATAAAGCATAATTTTTTATTATTAGCGCACGAGTATTTATTTGTTTTCAAAAAATAAGCACGATTAAAAGAGCCTCGGCTGAGGCTCTTTTTTATTTCGTATTTAATTCAACAGGTGTTTGCGCCACACCCGACAAATAATCTAATGATACGTTATAAAACCTTGCCAACTCAATAGCTCTTGAAAATGGCAATTCTCTTTTTCCGTTTTCATATTGCGCATAGTATGATTGCGTTGTTTTTAAAACCTTAGCAACTGTTTCCTGCGTTAAATCCCTATCCTCTCTTAAATCCTTCAATCTTTTAGAATAATGCATAACTATCTCCCACAACTAATATTATGAAAATAGTATACCGCATATGAACTTTTCCTCTTGACTTTTAGTCGACATATGGAATAAAATATAGATATAAAACAAAATCAAAGGAGTTATTATGAAATTGCAAAATTCAAATCTTTCTTGGGAAGCCTACAAGTATTTAAGCCGAAACGTGTTAACTGATAAGGAGCTTGATGTATTTTATTTTTTAACGCATCACTATATAGAAAAGGAAGGCTTTGATAAGCTTTTTCCATTACTCGACCGCGCCAAAGAGGAAAAAATCACCGCTGACGAAGAAGCTATTAAGAAATATATCAAAGAAATAGACCTAAAAAAGAGGCTGTCGCATTAAGCTCCGCGTCTTGTAGGGGGGTAGTGAAATGAGTGCAGAAGCCGTGACCTCGTACACGTAGGCGTACTCAGTACGGTAGAGTACGAGGTCGCGGGTAAAAAACTGATGCCAAAAAAAGAGGGGAACTTGCAAAATTTGTAAGTTCCCGACATTATTTATATCTAAAAGTAATAGTAAAATAAAGGTTTTAGTGCAAGGGGTATCTGT
>JAZSGX010000022.1:0-30523 GCA_045532975.1 Eubacteriales bacterium
CTCACCGCAGGTCCTAAGGAAGTAAGAGCATGGACCATCGCCAAGGGAACAAAGGCGCCCCAGGCTGCGGGAAAAATACACAGCGACTTCGAGCGCGGATTTATCCGTGCCGAGATAATCTCCTTTGAGGATCTGGTCAGAGAGGGAAGCGAAAAGGCTGTAAGAGAAAAGGGACTTATGCGTTCCGAGGGTAAGGAATACGTTATTGCCGACGGTGATATTGTTCTATTCAGATTTAACGTTTAATTTTATAAACAAAACCGCTGTTGCGTCTGCATCAGCGGTTTTGTTTTGGCGAAATGTTTTATTATTCTATCACAGGTTAATTACTTGTGAAAAAATCGTCTATTGAGCAAGACAAAAGATTTGCAATGCTTGGTAAAAATATAATATCGGGATAGCTTTCGCACCTTTCCCATTTTGACACTGCTTGGTGGCAAACGCCAAGCCTGTTGGCAAATTGCTTTTGCGTTATTTGCTCTCTTTTTCTATATTCGATTATTTTCTCGGAAACAATTATTCTTTTCATATTATTCTCTTATACGAGCCATTCGCTCTTTCAAAAATTTTTAGTGCTAAAAGCTCTCGCCTTATAGTGCAATAATCTTCGTGAAAGCTCATAATAATTAAATTAACCTCAGATTCAGCATAAGCCTTACCTATTTCAAATGATTTTGCGATTTGACGAAGGATTATTTCTCTTTTTTTCTGCTGTACAGGGATAGAAACAAGCTTTCCTAATTTAAAAAAGTTACTCAAAACTGCTTTTTCATATTTTTCTTCCTCACAGTCCTCTTTTGGTTTAATGAAATCACCAAGTGTCATATTAAACATTTCTTTGTTTAAAGAATACATAATGTAGAACTGTGAACGGGAGCATTTTACTATGCCCGCCTTTTCCATTCGTTTCAAATGGTAGCAAACAGTAGCAGGGGTAATGGCAAGGTTTGATGCAATTTTTTCAACATAGCAATCCTCTTTTGCGAGGATACCAAGTATATCAAGTCTTGTTTTATCCGCAAGCACCTTTAATACTTCAATTTTACTTTTCATATTATCACCTGAACATATTGGAATATATTTGGTTGTTTTTTCTCCAAGCTTCCCACTCCTTGTAAACTGAATTTATAGCATTTATCTTTATATTCAGCTCAAAGGCATCACTCACGTAGCCAAGCTCTTGCGCTCTTTGATACTCCTCTTCATTTTTGCTTGAAAACTGATTACGCATAAATGCCTCTTGACGCAATGCAGCTACCATAATAAGCTTTTCTTCGTCATTTGCCTCTTTATAAACCTTTAGAACTTTGGGGAAGCTTGAAAATATCGCCTCTGCTTGCCTTGAAAAATGCTTTAAAGTATCTTCTCTTGAACCTATTGTGTAGTACAAAAGGCCTGCACGTAAGCAAAGTCCATACATACCAAGCTCTATTTGAATTGCCTTTCGTTCCGTTTTTAAGCTTTTTTCTATTTTATTCAATCTGCTTTCACATTCAGCATATCTTTTTAACACTATATCAGTTAGTGCCTTATCAACTTCTAATGCTGTCATAATATCCCTTCCTTTCTGTTTCGATGCATCTTACATTTTCATTTTACCCCTTATGTCTTCATTTGTCAATAGTGATTAGATGATTTTCTAATCAATTCTACCAATGATAGAAAAACGGCAGGCAAATTATGTGCCTACCGTTTTTTTATAAATTATACTTTAATGCAATGTATCTATTGCTCCATCTGTACAAATTATTTTGCGCTCATCCATTTCGTTCAACTGGTTTTTGAAAAATTCAGAAGCGAACACATTGCTGCTAAATTGCTCTGTAGTTCCCTCGTATTCTAAATTGCTCCAATAACCGATTGTGCATGCGATATATTTAGTGTCCTTATGGAGTATATAATCGACCTCGCCCCAACCTGTAAAGCTTTCATCCTTGTAAGGGTCGAAGAGAATAGCCATTAAATATGGGTTCTCATCATTTCCCACATAGCCAACGGTTCCGTACCAATTACAGCTTTCGTAACAACCTGAGAAATCAAATATTTCATTGCCAATGCTTTCAAGACCGCTTCCCAGCACTACACTAATTGTATTTACATTCTGATATGGAATATGGAATGCAAAATCGCCTATGTGCTTTACGCTGTTTGGAATTGTTACCTCTGTTAATTTAGTTCCTCTAAAGGAGCCATCGCAAATATACTGAACGCCCTCCTGTAGAGTAAGCTTGGTTAAGCTCCGACCCTGAGCTGCTTTTTGCGCGATTATTATGGTGTCCTTGTGAACTACAAGCTCTGTCATTGCATCGTCTGATACCTCAACAAGAACGCGATATGGGTTGTTTTTGTCGCCAAAATATTTGCATCCGTTATATACAGTTATATTAGAATCACCTTGTTTGATTCTTTCACCAACGTATTTTAGTGTAGATGGAAGAACAACCTCACATGGGAAATAATATTCAATAGACTCAATGCCCTCGGAAAGAATGATTTTTTCCATTCCGCTCAAGCCGAAGATATACGTTCCTGTCAAGTGACCAAGCTTTTTAACACTACCGGGAATTACAAATTCCTTTTGCTTTGTTGTGCATTGTGAAAATTCGAGCACCTCAACACCCTCCTCAACTGTCACATTGTTAAATGTACAGTTGGAAAAGGCACCGTCATTGACTATTTTAACATTTCCGGGGATTACGAGGTTGTCAAACCCGCAAAATCTGAATGCTCCTGATGCAATTTCTGTAACCTCACTCGGTATTATGCTATTTTCATTACCATACAGTAAAATATCTGTGTCCTTTTCGTACAAGCAGTTGTCTTTAATTACATATTTTCCGTTTTGATTTGATGCATTATCAAATTGTACGGCTTCAACGAATGTATAAGAAAGGGCAGCGTTTTCGATTGCTTCAATGCTTGTTGGAAGCACGATGGTGTATGCAACCATCTCTTCGCCATAATATCCATAATACATTCCGTCACCGGAAAGTGCATATCTACTAAGGATTTTAACGGTTGAAGGAATAACCGCTTTAGAATTACTGCGCAAAAGCATCATATCCGCTTTAGATATTAGACAATCGTCTATAATCATATAAGTACCATTTTCCTTGCCTTCTCCGATTACGATGCTATCAATACTATCACAATTCTCAAAAGCATCGTACCCTATGCTTGCAATAGTTGACGGCAAAGAAATGGTTTGTAGCATATTGCATCCGGAGAAAGCCATATAATCTATTTCTCTCACGCCCTCCTCAATAAAAAGGTTTTTTAAGGAGCCGTTATATGCAAAAGCACTATGATATACTATGGCTTTACCCGGAATTATAAGATTAACTATATTGCAGTTTTCAAATGCTTCGTGACCTATAGTCTCCAAGGAGCCCGGTAGCCTTACATCCACCATATTGGGGTTATAGGTAAAAGCATACGGACCAATTTCAGTTACACCGTCGGGGATGTAAACGGAAACAATATTAGCATTGCTATAGAAATTATTAAAAGCTGAAGCGCCTATTGCCTTTACGGGCTTTCCCTCATAGGTTGCAGGAATTACCAAATCAAAGAATGCACCGTATTCAAGGTGATCCGTAACCATTCCCGTTACGATATAGTAGCTCTCATCCTCTGAAAGTGCAAACTGAAGGTCCGGGGTAACAGGCAATTCAGTAGCCTTATAGCTGCAAATTGTACAGGCACCATCTACAAGATTGTGTAATTGATACTCCAACTTTCCTCCACAGGCATCACATTTTTTCCAGTGAGCAGTATATGAGACCTCCCATTTTCCAGACGCAGATTCGTGGTTTGCAGCTACAACAACATTAAATCCACAAGTCGTGCAGGTATCATTATATCTATGATATGTTGGTTCTGTGTTGCTTGTATATGCTTGTTCAAAGGTGTGCGACTCGGTGTATGTTTGGTCACAATCCTTACAAATAAAGCTGTGAGTAAGTCCATCCTCGTTTGCTATTAAGGAATAATCGTGGTATTCTTGATAATGGCACTTTGTACAGGTGTTTAGCTTTGTAGAGTCATCCATTTCAAATTCGTGAGGCTCCTTTTCACCCAATTCAAAGCACTTTTCACACATCAGATAGTGACCGTTTTTCTCATCTTCGGTCTTTAACGTGTACTGTGTCCAAGAATGCTCCTTGCAGCTATTGCCACAGGAAGCGAGCAAGATACAGACAAGCAAACAAGTACATAAAGATAATAAAACAATTAATCTTTTCATTTTTCTTTACTCCCTCATTAATGCTTAATTTCAGTAAATCCGATTTTGCGGCGTACCTTTGACATTGTGCGTCTTGCGTTTTTGTAGGCTTCCTCAGCGCCCTGTGCCATAACCTGTTCAAGATATGCCTTGTCTGCCATTAAACGGGCAAACTCCTCGCGCACAGGCTGTAAGCTATCAGCGCAAGCCTCGCCAACTGCAAGCTTAAACTCACCGTATCCCTTACCTGCAAACTCTCTTTCCGCTTCCTCAATAGTTTTACCTGTAAAGCAAGAATAGATGGTAAGCAAGTTGGTAATACCGTCCTTGCCCTCACCGCGTATGATTTCATTACCGGAGTCAGTAACTGCTCTTTTAAACTTTCTGATAATATCGTCCTTGGTATCAAGGATTCTTACAACTGCATTTTCGTTAGGGTCGGACTTGCTCATTTTCTTGATAGGGTCTTGGAGGGACATAATCTTCGCACCCTCTTTAGCTATGTAACCATCGGGCACAACAAATGTTTCGCCATAAATTTGGTTAAAGCGGTTAGCAATATCGCGGGCAAGCTCCAAATGTTGCTTTTGGTCCTGACCAACAGGCACAAGCTCTGTTTGGTAAAGAAGAATATCGGCAGCCATTAAAGCAGGGTATGTAAACAAGCCTGCGTTAATATTGTCAGCATTTTTTGCACTCTTATCTTTAAATTGGGTCATACGGGAAAGCTCGCCAAACATAGTATAGCAATCAAGCACCCAACCAAGCTCAGCGTGCTGAGGCACATGACTTTGTACAAACAAGGTGTTCTTTTGCGGGTCAAGACCGCACGCCATATAAAGTGCTAAGGTTTCATATGTTCTGCGTCTTAGCTCCGCGGGCACCTGACGGACTGTAATTGCGTGCATATCGACAACACAGTAATAGCAGTGGTATTCGTCAGAAAAGGCGCTGAAATTCTTAATTGCACCAAGATAATTGCCTATGGTTAAATTGCCCGATGGCTGAACACCTGAAAAAACTACCTTCTTATCATTAAACATTTTTATTTTCTCCTTTTAACTTTTTCGACTTTAAAATAAAAATTGCCCAAGTGACCTAAACAGGACACTTGGGACGAATATATCGCGGTACCACCCAATTTGCTTCTCGAAGCGCATACATTATAATATGCTATGCCTGTAACGGTGCATCTCCGTCAGCGCCTACTACAAATTCAACGCCACCCTCAAAAGCCCATTCACTAAGCGCCTCTGTAATGCAATTCCACCACCTGCATCTCTCTTTGACAGCTTCATCTCAGCTACTATTCTTTTTCAACAGTTTGATAGGTACATATTAGCATATTTATTCTTTATTGTCAACAGTTTTTTCGTTTTTAAAGCTAACGTAAACTGTTTTTATGACGAATGCAATTAACGGCGCAAAAATAAGCCCTAAAATTCCTGCCAATTTCAGTCCTGCATACATTACCAAAAGTACAAGTAAGGGATGAACATCCATTTGTGCGCTAACGATTTTCGGCTCTGCATACTGACGCACAAGATATATTATGCCAAACAAGACAAGTAAACCAATACCGAGAAAGCTTTCCCCGTTGATAAGCATTATAACTGCCCAAGGAACAAGCACCGTTCCAACGCCCAAAATAGGTAATATATCAACTACTGCAACTATAAGAGCCAAAACAAAGCTGTTTTCAATTCCCATCACCAAAAAGCCTGCAAATAGCATAGCAAAGGTCAAAAACATTAACAAAAGATAAGACTTTACAAATTTACTTACCACTAAAATTACATCATTTTTTATTTTTGGAGCTTTTTTTGCAAAAGAGGACGGCAGGCATTCGCTTAGTTTTTTGCCGATTTTATCGTAATCCTTGGCAAAATAGAAAAGTGACAAAAAAATTACAATGACAGTCAACATAATTTGAGGTATTGCACCAATTAATGACGCAACCCTTGTGGTAAGAGCAAGACTTAAGCTTTTGACACCATCTGTCATCATATCGGCAACAAGAGTGCTTAAGGATGTGTTAGTAAACCTACTCAATATAGGCACTTTTTCCTCAATTCGGTCAATAAAGTCGAGCATTCTGACAACATAATTGTCCTCCTGCTTTAAGCCCTCCACTATTCCGTCGAAAATGTTTCCTATCTGATTTGCCACCGCAACCGTGAACAAAATCAAGCCCGCTATCAAAAGCGACATAACGAGAAATAAAACGAACATTGTTACAAAAGCTCTTGAAGCTTTTGTTTTTGTGCAGATTTTATCTATTAAAGGTCTTACCATTGACACCACAATAAATGATATTAAAAAGGGCAAAATTATGCCCAGAATGTATTTTAAAAACAGGAATAAAAGCAACGCACCTATGGCGAGCGCTAAAAAGCCGTATAGAAATTTCTTGTATTTTTCCACTAAATCACCTCTTTAAATTATATTTGGCATTTTGTCAAAATATTAAACATAAGGTTTGACATTTAAGTAAAGTTCTGTTAAAATATATACAACAACTTTTTTGAGAGGTATTTACTATGGTAAGAATTGAAATGGAAAACGGTGGAATCATTGATATTGAGCTTTACGAGGACAAGGCGCCAATTACTTGCGCTAACTTCAAAAAGCTTGTTTCCGAGGGCTTTTATGACGGGCTCATTTTCCACAGAGTTATTGCAGGCTTTATGATTCAGGGTGGCGACCCAACAGGCACGGGTTGTGGTGGCTCTGATAAAAATATCAAGGGCGAATTTGCCATCAACGGCGTTAAAAACGACATTTCCCACGTGCGCGGTGTAATTTCCATGGCAAGAAGCCAGAACTACAACTCAGCTTCTTCCCAGTTCTTCATTATGCATGCAGACGGCAAGTTTTTAGACGGACAGTATGCGGCTTTCGGTAAGGTTGTTTCAGGTATGGAAACCGTTGACGAAATTGCAGGCATTAAAACCGATATGAGGGACAGACCAGTTATTGATATGAGAATGAAGTCTGTTACTATTATTTAATATGGACTTTTCAAAGGTAAGAAAACTAATTGACACTATGCCAAAGCGCGGCATACCGTTTTTTGAGCTGATCGTCACAAAGAATGGGCAAGAGGTTTTTAACCACAGAGTCGGCTGTTCCGACAGTGCTCAGGCAAAGCCATTTGAAAGCGACGATTTATATTGGCTTTACTCTACATCAAAGGTTATAACCTGCGTTGCGGCAATGCGCTTAGTTGACGAGGGAAAAATTAATTTAAACGACCCTGTGTCGAAATTTTTGCCTAATTATGCAAATTTAACAGTACGTAACAGCGACGGCTCTTCTTCGCCCTGCAAAACGGTTATGACAGTAGAGCATCTTTTTACAATGACAGGGGGAATTGGACCTGACCACGAAAAGCGTGAGCTTTTAAAGCCACTTATTGACAAAGGCGCTTCTACTACAGATCTTGCGAATTTCTACGCAACAATTCCATTGTATTTCGAGCCTGGCACAAGATATCAATATGGCTTTTGCCACGATGTTTTAGGTGCGGTTGTTGAGGTTGCAAGCGGAATTAAGCTTTCTGAGTATGTGCACAAGTACATCCTTGACCCTCTTGGTATGAATGATACAGATTATCGTCCAAGCGAGGAACAAAAAGAACGCTTTTGCGCAACGTACAGATATGACAACTCCAACGGAACAAGCTATCAAATTCCAACGGAAAACCCATACGCTTTAACTGACAACTACGACAGTGGTGGTGCGGGGCTTTTCTCCTGCGGACAAGACTACATAAAGTTGGTGTCAACATTGGCAAACGGAGGCGTGTCCAAGGACGGTTACAGACTTTTGAGTGAGTATGCCATTAAGCAAATGGAAGCTAACCGCTTGTGTCCTGCTGCTCTTTCCGACTTTGTAAACGGAAGACTCCACGGCTACGGTTGGGGGCTTTGCGGCAGAGTGCACATCAACCCTGTTTTCTCCCTTTCCAAATCAAGCATTGGCGAATTTGGTTGGGATGGTGCAGGTGGTTGCTTTGCTGTGGTTGACAGGAAAAAGAATGTTAGTATGTTCTACGGTATGCAAGTACACGGATGCTCATACTCATATATTATTTTACAACCCCTAATAAGAACGCTTGTATACGAAGCGCTTGGAGAATAAATAAAAGCCGTCATTGACGGCTTTTTGTCTTATTTTGAGATAAAAATAACCACAGGGTCGAGTATTTGCGCGGATTTTTGCAAAACGTATGTGCTGTTTTTCTTTTCAAAATCAACGGGTACGGTTTCCCCGTTTGGCATAAGCGCTTCAAAGCTCTTAGCCTCGAAATTGCACACGAGCTCTATTTTGTCAATCATGTCAAGACCAATGTTGAACAGGGCGCAGAATACGCGTCCGTCTTCCATATCAGCACATTTGAAATATACCTCTTCATCACCCGGGTAATAAACAGGCATTTCTCCTGTCTTTTGCATAAGCTCAACAAGCTGCTCTTTTCTTGTATAATTCAGGAATGAAAATGCGGTTGACAAATGAAATTCAGCCACAGGGGTGCCTGAAAACACAAAAACATTACCGCCAAGCTCATTTGTAAACTCTGTAACTCCGGGAAAAAGATACTCATAGCTTTCATAATCCGTAGTGTTACAAGCCTTAGAATTAACTATTGTTTTTTCGCTTGTAGGAATCAGCTCCTTGATTTGCATCTGGATGCCTGTACAGGAGCCGCTTTTGTAGATTTCTCTAACCGGCTGTTTCCCATTCCATTCGCGTACATCAACGCCGAGATATTTGCCAAAGCCGCGCTTTATAAGATTTTGGGCGGTATCAGAGGCTAAAATCACATTCCCCTTTAGCATTTCTAAAATATCGCTGTCGCTAAGTCTTGTATCGACGTCACCCTCCAAGCATACTACTCCGCCATTTTCACTTGAATAGTACATAGGCAAGCCTAATTTTTCAAGGACGCAATAGCTCCAGCCGTCCCATTCCTCTTTAACTCTACCATAAGTAAAATCAGGGGTGGAAGGCACAAAAATTCTGCATCCGCGCCATTTTAAGCTTGGCTGAAGCTCAGCAAGCTTTTCATAAAAGCCACGATTTTCAGCCAAGATTTCTCTATATTTTTCTCCGCTTTTCGGCTCGTGGGTCATTAGTCGTGTTATCCAATGCTTAGCACCATTCACGCCCTCTAAAATTGAGCCTGTATAATGGGCGTGCATACCGTGAGCGCTAACGCTGTATCGGTTTTGCGGACAGGTATCGGTTTCTGCCAAAATTACATCAACTCGTCCCTTTAGCTTAGCAATTTGGGTTGCGGCACGGTGAAATACTCTGCTCAAATATCTTGCGCCCTGCGGTGTGTAGTTTCCGTTATTAATTCGAACTGTTACAGGATTGCCCTCTCCCGCCAATTCAGATGCTATTTCATAAGCAAATTCTGCGTTATTTCCACAACAGCAATATGAAGCTGGGATTTTTGGGTTTACACTATCAATACCTGCGCGTATTACCCGTGCGGCATTTATCAAAGAATCCCTTTGACATTCAACAAAAATGTCAGTGTATCTTTTGCTCTGCTCCGTTCTTTCATTTACTATTTTCCAAAGCTCTTCTCTGTTTAAATCAGCACCCGCACGCTTGTTAAACTCTGCCATATGTAACGGGCAAGCGCATCCTTCTCCCTTAAACCATATTGTGCGAAGGTCATCATCAATCATAATATGGTTCGGAGAATACTTTGCTAAGGTTGCCATTGCGTTATAGAGATAGCCTGTCAAAAAGTCCTTGTCACAGGGGCAAACAACCCTTGTTGATACTCCGTCTGTAAAATTGACGTGTGTTTGGTAAGGGAACATTTCTCCCAAAATCCAGCCGTGACCGACGGTTGCCTGTACTAAAATACCGCTTTTCAGGCCTAACTCGTCCAATCGCTCTTTAAATTCTGCATATTGCTCACAGTATAACGTCACCTTATCGGCAGGTGGGGTCCCCTCGGGAACAAGGGTCATTTTAAAAAGTGCCATATCCGCTATTCCCTTGTCGTGCTGCATCTTAATATCCTGACATATTTCCTCAAGGTGCAAAAGGTCAAGTGGCATTATAGTGTATGAAAAAAGCTTGCTCATAGTTGTTCTCCTATTAAATTTCAAATTGACAACGGCAATTAAATATGCTAAAATTATTATATCAAATATCACAGTACATTTCAATATATAAGGAGATATTATGAGAATTTTATTTCAAGGTGATTCTATCACAGACGCGGATAGAAGCAGACAGGACAACGCAAGATTAGGCGTTGGATATCCACGACTTGTTGAGGCTGCTCTCGGCTTTGAGGAACCGGGTGTACACGAGTTTTTAAACAGAGGTATAAGCGGCAACCGCATAGTTGACCTTTATGCAAGAATTAAGTCAGACATCATTAACCTCCAACCTGATTTAATGAGCATTTTGATAGGTGTCAACGACGTGTGGCACGAGCTTGGCGAAAATCCTAACGGGGTGGATGCTGACAAATTCTTTAAAATCTACTCTATGCTCATTGAGGAGGTAAAGGAAGCTTTACCGAACATCAAAATTATGATTTTGGAGCCATTTGTTTTGCCTGGCTGCTCAACTGTTGAAAAATGGGATGAATTTTCAAAGGAAGTACCAAAGCGCGCCCAAATGGCGAAAAAGATTGCAGAAAAATATGGCTTGCCATTTATTTCATTGCAAAAAGGCTTTGATGAATTAAGCACAAAAGCACCATGCGAATATTGGCTCGGCGACGGAGTTCATCCAACCGC
Source organism: Eubacteriales bacterium (assembly GCA_045532975.1). Taxonomy (GTDB): domain Bacteria; phylum Bacillota; class Clostridia; order Oscillospirales; family CAG-272; genus RGIG2000. The sequence goes on from JAZSGX010000022.1 coordinate 11,002, forward strand.
AAAGGGTCACGAATTTATTAAAAACGAATGGTTGAAGACCTTTAAAACTCTATAAACAAAAGCAGGACACTCGTGTCCTGCTTTTGTTTATACTTTTTTATAATTACTTATTTCTTCTATAAATTCGTCAAAGTTTAATTTTTTTGCACCCTCGTGAACAATTTCAATCAACGACTTTGTGTATTTTTGCTTACACCACGAGTTAGCTATACAGTCTTGACAGCTTTTCTCATCACAGCGCAAAACAAATTTGTCAAATATATTCGTTCCGCTGGCAAGGTGAGAATAGACAGCTTTCACAACGTCTTCTTCGTGGAACATTTCAATAAGTCTTTTAATTTTCGTTTCATCGTCACCGTTCAAAAGCATTGACAAATAACGCTTGATGCAAACAAGATAACCAATGTCCTCTTGCTTAGCAACGGGAATCATTTTTTCAGCAAAGCTAAGAGATTGAGCAAAATTTCCTATTCCGTAATATACATATGCAAGAGAAGAAGCAAGCAAATATTGATCCTCGTTCCTATCACATTTAAAGGGAAGATTAGCGCTTGTACCAAAGTTGAATAAGCGCTCATCTAAGTTTGATAGCTTTTTCATTTCACTTATATGCTTGAGCAATATTAAATATGCGTCAAAAGCTGCCGAAGGTAAATTTCGTAGGGTTTTTGCCGCTGTCTTAGCATTTACAAAACCGCTTTGCTTTTTTGACAAGCTATGTATAACTATCTCACTGCACCCCGGAATCAGCACATTATAGGTAGGGAATCCCAAGCTTGAAGCATTGCGCACCAATATTTCTTTTCCCGCTGCCGCAAAATATTCTACAAGCTCCTTCAAAAGCTCAACGTTATTCTTTCCGCTAAAGCCTACATCTTCATTGTATGGGTATTTACATTCTCCTATAAAAAATTCAGGAGTTTTATCGTAATTTCCCTTCTTTAATTCCTTGTATATGCTACGATAAGTATAAACATCCTCAAACTTATAAATAAAATCCTCGTTTTCAGGAAATTTATCAAGATGCTTGCCCTGAAAGGTTTCTGTCAGCGTTCTCTCAAGAGCAATTTCAAAAATGGGATATGCGCCAAAATGGGTGTGATATTTTCCTGTTTTTTCGTTTATGTATAGGACGCATACAACAGGAAACTTAGTACCAAGAGAACAATCCTTAACCATAACCTTTAAGCCTTTTTCACGAAGGCTTGTTATTATTTTGTAAGCAGTTTTACATCTCTTCAATCTATCCTCGGGAATATCAGGCAATGAAATACCCTCACTGACAATTCTCTGCTTATAATGCCGTTCCATAATTTCAGAAATTGCCTGTACAATTGCCTCTTCCATAGTATTTCCTGCGGCACCGCCATTGCTTCCACAGGAAAGGCATCTGATTTCTCTTGGAACGTGTACTGTTTTCCCATTCATTAAATTATAGAATGCGGTTGACTTTAACTTACCCTCGCCATCAGCAAAGCTTGCAAGAAGTGCTTTCCCTTCTATTTTAGTGCCATCAAGCTCGTTTAATCTCTTAGCCAAATAGTCATACCAATCGGGAAGCTCTTTATAAAGCTGTTCTGCACTCAAATCCTGTTCATTTCCGATAGCAGCATCATAATGCCCCAATTTTTGAACACTGGAGTCACCAAAAAGACCAAGCTGCATCCTTTCCATAAGCTCACCGTATGCACTTGCTAAGGCGAATTCCTTCGTCAATCCTTTTCCATTTACGCCAAACATAGCACCGTCAACATTAAGTCTTAAAGAATAACAATATTCAACTCCTGACTCAATCCAATTCTCTACAGTTTTTATACCGTGAGACGCAAGAATTTCTTTTATTCTCTCCACCGTCTTTGTGGGGGTGGCATCCTTATAGATTTCATCAATTAAAATATTGTTACTCATCTTGTTATCGTTTGAATTCGACATACAAATCTCCTTATCGAAGTTATTTCTTTAAAACTAACATATTCCAAGAGTGTTTTTTAAGTGTTGCGCCTGTTTTATCCTCTATCGAGCGTTTGCTTGGCTTTACTTTCTCAAAATCAACTGTATTTTCTACATTCAAATCGTCTGCGTAGAGTTCAATATGCTCCTTTAATGTGTAGCCATCAAAGTTTTCAAGGGTAAGAGAAAGCTCCATTTGGTCAGTTAAGGAACGGTTTACTGCAAACACAATTACCTCGTCCTTTTCTTCATTATATACAACAGAGGAATGAAGATAAGGCGCATCCCAGCCCTCCTTTGATTTGTAGCCTTCACTTTCAATTTCAGTCTTAAGGGTACTACCGTTACCGTACAGAGATGCATACATATACGGATAGAAAATAGTTTGCTTCCACGCTTTTCCGCCATTTTCCGTCATAATTGGTGCAATAACGTTAACGAGCTGAGCAAGGCAACCGATTTTAACACGGTCACAGTTGTTTTGTAGAGTGTTAAGCATACATCCTACAAGCAAAGCATCCTCAAAGTTAAATTTTTCCTCGAGGAGATGGGGAGCGTATTGCCACCTTTCCATATCCTTTTCCTCGTCCTTGGTCCTGTACCATATATTCCACTCGTCAAAGGATAAATTAACTGTTTTGTCACTGTTCTTTTTCACCTTTATCTCATCGCAAATTGCGGCAGTTTCCTTAATAAATCTGTCCATATCCTCTGCTCTTGCCAAGAAGTTTGAGGTATCCTTATCCCAATTTCCATAGTAGCAATGTAAGGAAATATAATCAACATAGTCATAGGTGTGGTCAAGAACTGTCTTTTCCCACTCGCCAAAGGTCGGCATATCGTGGCTTGAGCTACCGCAGGCAACAAGCTCGATTGAAGGGTCAACCCATTTTAAAACCTTAGCGGTTTCAGTTGCGGCTCTACCGTATTCCTCAGCGGTTTTATGGCAAATCTGCCACCAACCGTCCATTTCGTTTCCTAAGCACCAAAGCTTAAAGCCAAAGGGCTTTTCAAATCCGTTTTGACGGCGAAGGTTTGCATAATACGTATTTGTATCGCTATTGCAATATTCGATTAAATTTCTTGCCTCGTCAGGTCCGCGAGTGCCTAGATTAACCGCCATCATAACGTCGGTGCCCGCGCGCCTTGCCCATTCCTGAAATTCATCAATACCCACTTGATTTGTTTCAACGGTAAACCAAGCCAAGTCAAGCTTTTGAGGGCGTTTGCTCTTGTCGCCTATACCGTCCTCCCAATTATAACCAGACACAAAGTTTCCGCCGGGATAACGGACAACGGGAACATTTAGCTCCTTCATCATATCTAAAACATCTTTTCTAAAGCCCATATCATCAGCACTCTCGTGAGATGGCTCATAAATTCCGTTGTAAACCGCTCTGCCAAGATGCTCAATAAAGGAACCGTATATTCTCCTGTCTATCTTATCAATCATGTTATTTTTGTTTGCAGTAATTTTAGCCTTCATTGTGTTGCTCCTAAGAATTTTATGGTTAAATTATAACATGAAAAAGTATAAAAATCAACCTATTTATTATAAAGCACCCTAACCAGCAAAAGTTTAGGGTGCTTTAAAGTTAATTTAGATTAGTCAACCAAAATATAGACAGGATTTTCTGTTACATCTATGCTTACATAACCGATGTTGTCGCTTGTCAATGTAGACTTAACGCCATCTTCATCACCATACACCGCTTCAACAAGTGTTACCGTTGCAGTTTCAGTATCAACCTTCAAAAGATAGCCCCCAGAAATTGTACCGTCAGAGGTCTTGCACCATACTGCATACGCAGTCTTTCCGCTATCGGAAACGTATTCATAAATCATTACGTTTTCGTCATATGCGGTAATTTCACGGTTAAATCTGTAGTCTCCGAGAGTATTCTTCAAGGTGTACATATAGTAGTAAGAATCCTTCTTAACCTCTACCGTGTTACCGTTTGCATCACGCTCGTAGCCGATTACACCGCAAGTGCCGTACTTACCGCTAACCTCACTATCAATGCCCGCGTCCTCGCACATATACATTGTAGCCTTATCAACACCGCAGGAGGACAAGAGGAGATATGCTCGTGTGAGCCACATTGCCTGAACCTGTCTGCCCGTATAATTTGCATATGCGTGCGCAGAGGTTTCAGTTGCATAGCTTTGGTTTGTATCCCAACCAAACTCGGTTATCCAAACCTCTTTGTCGCTATAATACTTGTCTCTCAAGTCAACAAAGTGTGACATAACACCCTTCAAATTACCCTCTTCCGGGCTTATACCTACTGTAAACTTGTTACCATCCAGTTCAATCTGTTTAGCCATATAGTGGTGACCGTTAAACGCATCATAAGCAACTCGACCGTCTTGTCTATTCGCTTTCATCCAATAGTTAATTGAGTTAACATAATTGCAGTCAGCAGCAGCAATACCTGCCATTGCAACACCCATATTCGGATCCGCATTCTTAACACCGAAGTGATAGCCATCTTCAAGAACGCTTGATATCAAGGTGCTACAGTGTCCGTCATAACCCGCAGACAAGAGAGCTGCATACTGATATGCTGAATAGTAGTTATGTACGCCGTTCCAAGAACCGTCAGGCTCGTTACCAAGCTCCAACCACTTAATATAGCCCAATCCAACAACCTGTGTTTTGTCAACAACACGCTGTGCGGCAATTTCAGCAAGCTCGCTTGAATTGTTAGTACCGTATCTTGCAGCAAAAGTAAACATACTGTCCGCGTACATAAAGTATGTATGTGGGTCAAATCTGTCAAAGAATTCAGCCTTTACAAAGGCACCGTTTTCCATAACAGGCAGTTTATTTTCATCCACCTTGTTGCTAACAGGAATACTCTTCAAATCCCATTGAATACAAGGAATAACGTTTAATCCTGCCTTAGTGTAATCTCTGTACTGAGCATCAAAGTTGCACATCCAGCTTCCCTCAAACTTAGCAGGCTTGCCCATATAAGTATTAAAGTCATATGACCAACCGAAGTTGTGGTATTCTCTCAATACTGTAGAACAAATAACGGAATTGATAGGAGTATTTCCTCCGCCTCCTGCAACGAAGCCGCACATACCCATCATTTCACCCATTGTTGGTTTTTGTCTGTCAGCTAAGGTTATTTCATCCCCGTCACCGCTTTGGAAACCATAAATAAGCATTTCAACAGGAGCGCTACCGTCTTCAAATACTATTTGAACGTATCTTGTATCTACCGAAATCGGAACAGTGTTCCAACCATTTTGAGCTGTGAACGAATAGCTACCGTCCCACAAGGAGTCCTCTGCCATAAAGTCCACAGGAGTCTTTGACCATCTAACCTTTACGTTCTTTCCTCCGTTTTCAAAGTAAAGATACGCATTACTTACATAGTGCATATACTCAAGGTCAACAATTGGAGCTAAGTTCATACCGTACAGCAAAAGATCACTAGTATCAGTGAATATTCTTGACAAGGCGGAGCTTGGTGTACCGTTCAAGTAGCTTTCGCTCTGCTCGTCAAAGAGCTTTTTGAAGCTTGAAAGAGTTTCACCGTGGTAAACTCTTGAATCGTCAGTGATTGGAATTAACTTGTTGCCGCCTACTCTTATACAAGAAACCTCACCAATGTTTTCGCCCTTGAATGGTCTTATAGCAACATACTGACAACTGTACACGTTGGTATTCATATCAATTTCAACTGACATTTCTCGCTCACCTGAAATTGTAAAGTCAAGCTGACTTGCATTCAAGAAGTCACCATTTGTTATTTCGCTTGTGCTATATCTTACCTCGTATTCCACGGGGGCGGAAGTTATGTTGAATTTAAGTGTAACCTTATTTCCGTCAATCTTGGAAACACGCAAGAACTTAATTTCTTCCAAAGGAAGCATTGGAGCAACCTTTTCTTGTCTTAGATCGCAACCGATACACTGATAAACACCCAAGCCGGTATTAGCAATGGTTGGCTCCGTGGAGTATGATACGAACCTTTCGTAAACGTGTCCCTTTGCGTAAATTACAACCTCATTTGTCGCACCGCATACACAAGTATAAGTTTTCTTACCGTTGCTTGTACAGGTTGAATCTATTAGTGATGCAAGTGTATCATACGAGTGCGCCAACATAGGCACTGTAACCTCTGTTGTCTTTTCGCAATAGCAAGCATACGCTTCCTTACCAACGCTTTGACAGGTTGGAGCAATTGTCTGCTCAACGAAATCTCTGTACACATGAGTGTGGTCAAAGCTTAAATCAATGTCAGCCGCATTTATCTCAACCTCGGAAAGCTTAAATGTTCTTGCACTTTCCCACTTAAGTGATGTAATCTCGATTTCAATGGTATAAGCCAAGATGTTCTTTCCTGTCATGACAGCTACTCGGTTACCGTCTCCACCGTACGGATTTGCGTTAGCACAAACATTACCGGAAGCCGTCACATTGCCCTTTGCGTCCTTCACTCTTACATCGGCAAACGTATAGTTGCCGCCAACGTACATATAAATCGAGGAAACGTACATTTCCTGGTCTAATGTAATTGTCAAAACATCACCCACGTTACCGAACCAGTCATTACCTGCTGACCAAAGGTCAGAGGTAGATGTGACACCATCAAACATCTTCCAAATATTATTAATGGCAGGATTGTATTTTCCTGTTTCCATGTTGTAAATTTGGTTGTTTGTAACCTTTGTAGCGGTTAGCTTATTAACGGTTTGGGTTACAGCATCTCCACAGCCCTCGCAAACGCTGGTCTTTTTGCCTGCCGTATTAAGAGTCGGTGCAACAGATTGGCTTGTTACAGTATAGCTGTGTCCTGTTGCAGGTACAACCTCTTGCTCCTCAAAAACAGTATTACATGCTGAACAGTATGAGCCGCCCAAAACACCGTTTTGTGTACAGGTCGGAAGAACATCGTCTTCTTCAACAACTGTGTGACCCAAAGCGCTGCCCATAGCCTCAAACCACTCATAAGCTGCCATTCCGCACTCGGAACAGGATTTATAATAGGTTGCATTGTTTGTACAGTCTGCTTCTGTTCTCAAATATTTGTCGGAGGCAACCTCAACGAATTTATGCTCATGAACAGAGCCCACGATTTCCTCGTAAGAAATGCTGCCCGCATTCTCTTCTACACCTTGATCAGTATAATAGTAAACCTGTTCCCCATCGTAAAGATACGGTGAAATAACAAATTTCACAGCATAAAGCTGTTCTGTAAAGCCCAAAAGCTTAAAATCATAATTACTGTAATCGTAATCATTCAATGAAATCTTTACAACCTTTCCCTTTTGAAGGATTCGCGGATTACCCTTTTCATCAAGGGGAGTTTGACCGTTCAAGTTATCAAGTGCCGCAAAAACAACACCTATGTCAATGCTCTTGCCAAGCTTCGCCTCGTATGCCTTTTGCGCTTCGTAATCTACACCGAAGCCGGTGCACACATCTGCTCCGTTCGGATTTAAAGAGTATCCTTTAAATTGAAAAATTCCTTCAATCTCCTCACTGATATTTGCTTGCTCGGCATTAATACTCAACGCAAGGGTAAACATCAGCACAAAGGCAACGATAAATGACCATAAAATTTTACCTTTCATTTTATATCCTCTCTTCTCTTTTAGCAATGGCGAGAATTCAGCCAATAATTCACTATTATAATTATACTACATATTAGGTGTCAAGTCAACGATTTTAGTCTCGGTATCTTCAACAAAAAAATGTGTCTTTTCTCTTTTTAAAACGCCAAATTTTGTATGTATTTAACAAATCTGCGCTTGTGTTTGTAATAATTTTGTAATTTTTGTGCGTGATTTTTGCAAATCTAACTTGTATTTTTCTGCACGCTGTGATATCATATGGATAACGAAATTCAAGGGGTGACGATAGATATCTTATATCCATATATAAAGTACTCATTTAAACCGAAGTTCCCATTTGAATTGTGTTTGAAACGTTGCGGAATCACTCAAAGAAATTATAATTTGTTGGAGTAAAAAACATGGTAGATTTTATAGTTGAAATTCCCAAGGGAAAAACGCCCGTTATATTGCAGCTTTCCGACCCACAGATGCTTGACGCATCTCAAGCGGTGCCGGGACGCCTTAGTGATGGAGAGGAAGCGTATTGGTCAAAGGACAAAAAGGAAGACCGCTGTTTTAAGTACATTCGCGATACAGTAAAAAACACAAATCCCGATTTGATTTTAATAGCGGGAGATATTGTGTACGGAGAATTTGACCACGATGGAAGCGCATTTATCAGCTTTATAGAATTTATGGAAAGCTTCTGCATCCCGTGGGCGCCTGTACTTGGTAATCACGAAACAGAAAGCAGAATGGGCGTTGATTGGCAGTGCGAGCAGTTACACAACGCCAAAAATTGCCTATTTAAACAGCGTAGTTTAACAGGCAATGGCAACTACACGGTAGGCATAAAGCAAAATGGTGAGCTAACACGAGTATTCTATATGGTTGACTCGAATTCAGGCTCCCCAAGTGAAAAATCAATTTCTAACGGACATTCACAGCATAAGGCGGGCTTTGGTACAGACCAGATAGATTGGTACACTAAAAGCATAAAAAACATACACAGGGTGGCACCAAATGCAAAAATTTCATTCATGTTCCACATTCCCATCCACGCATTTGAGCTGGCTTTTGAAAAATACGGATACACAAGGGATAGGTCTGTGGGAAGGTTTCCTATTGTCATTGATGATAAAAACGGCACAGATTTCGGCGTGATAATGTACCCCATCGACCGCTTTGATGAAGATAATACTATATATGAAGGGTTTAAGCTTTTGGGTGTTGATTCTATTTTTGTAGGTCACGACCACGAGGTTTCCGCAGGTGTTATTCTTGAAGGCATCCGTTTTCAATTCGGGCTAAAATCCACCACATACGACAGTAATATTTATATCGACGAAAACGGCAGCTTGAAAAAGAGCTGGGTACCTGCAGGCACCCCTATGATAGGCGGCACAGTTTTAGAGCTTGACAACGACGGAACGCTAAAAAATGTTTCTCATTACTATTGCAAAAACGTAAGCTTTGAAGTAGAATAAAATTACTAACATCCACTTAGGAGGAAAATTTATGTACACCAAACACAAATGGGAAAGTGACAGGTATTTTAACTTTGGTTACGCAAAGTATTTACCAAAGGATTTCGACGAAAACAAAAAATACCCTCTTGTTCTCTTTTTACACGGAGCAGGCGAATGGGGAGACGACCTTGACGTTGCTTGCCGTCACGGATTTATGAAGCACGTAAGGGAAAGCGGCAAGGAATATCCGTTTATTTGTGTTGCTCCACAAATCCCGCAAAATAAGTATTGGGCTTGCTATACTGAATCATTAATTGCTTTTCTTGATTACATTTGCGACACTCTTCCCATTGACAGAGAAAGAGTTTATTTGACAGGTCTTTCTATGGGTGGCACAGGCACTTGGATGCTTGCAATGGCGGCTAACGATAGATTTGCGGCAATCGCCCCTATTTGCGGCAGCGGTATTTACTGGTTTGGCGAAGCACTTGTCAACATACCTATTATGGTTTATCACGGTGACTGTGACGAGGTTGTACCTCTTGAAAACAGCATAGAAATGGTGCGGTCCGTAAACAAGCGCGGCGGCAATGCCAACATAAAAATTTTAAAGGGTGTTTGGCACAACGCCTGGGATGCGGCATACGAGGGTGACGAGCTTTACACTTGGTTACTCTCTCACACGCTAAACAAAAAATAAATTTGAAAAATGATATGCACCTCCAAAAGCAATTATCTTTTGGAGGTGCATTTAGCTATAAGACAGTTCATATCAAATCTTCTTTATGCCACCGTTCTTTTTAAATTCCGTTGGTGTCATGCCCGTTATGGTCATAAACATACGGTTAAAGGTATTGATTGATGCAAAGCCGCTTTGGTTAGCTATTTCGGAAATGGTTGATTGGCTGTCCAATAACAATCTCTTAGCATAGTCAATTCTGTACATAGCTAAAAGCGTCCTAAAGTTCGTTCCTGTCAAGGAGCGTATTGCAGAGGAAAGATATTTTTCGTGATAGCCTAACTCCTTTGCCATGTCCGTAAGATGTATATCATCCTTGAAATTGTTTGACACATATTTGATAATCAAATGGAACTTGTCGTAATTTTGATGGATTATGTGCTTGTGCACCAAAGAGCCCTTTTCTAACAAAAGCTCTAAAAGTATATTCAACAAACCGCATATTCTCATAGTCTTGTTCCAATCAGTGCTATTGAGCTCCTCTATCACCCTTGTATTGTCCGAAAAATCAAATACAGGGTTTTCAAACTCCATATCCTTTGTAGCAGAAGTGAAAATAGGTGAAAAATCATTAGAAAAAACAATGCAATGCACAACAGAAGGAGCTTCGCTATAACAATCGTGAAGCTGGTTGGGACTTACAAAAACCAAATGGTTTTCGGGGACGGTATATTTCTTTCCGTCTATGTGCATGTAAAATGTGCCCTTTTCGGTGAAAACAAATTCGCTATACTCGTGTATATGGTTTGGGACATACCAATCCGAGTGGCAATTGTGCTTGTAATCATAGGCGTTTCCTATGTTTTCAAACTGATATATAATCATAACATTTCTCCAAAACCTTACCTTTTGGTTATATTTTATCACATTATGGTTGGAAAATCAACAGTTTTTATTATATAATGAATTTGGGGTAGTGTTGAAGCCATCCCGCAAGGCTAACAAAATACATAAAACATAAAGGAGAAAAAATATGAAAAAACTATTTTCAATGAGCTTAATGATAGTAGCGCTTGTTTGCGTATTTGCTATCTCTGTTTTTGCTGACGACATTGTTGTTAACAAAACAGAAAGCGCGGAGTACGGTACTGTAATTCAGTTGAATGCTGACCCCGGTCTTGACAATGCAAGTCAGTACGTTTCTACTCTTAACAAAATCAATGATGCAGGAACAGATAAGGATGCGCTCTGCATCTTGACAGACGGTAATGAAGAAAACCCATCTTATTACGTTTTCCCATCATCATACATTGTTGATGAAAGAGAGGACGGCAAGTTTGACCTTATTGCTACACCTCTTGCAACAGCAATGGCTGATTTTAATACAGCAAATGGCACAAGCTATTATGCTGGTTATGCAACAAATGCTGAAGGTGGCGACAAGCGTCTTAATTCAATAGCTCGCTTTGTATTCCCAAGCAGTGTTATAAGTGTAAGTAACAGTGTTTGCTGTATGCGTAACTACACAAATTTAGTTGAGGTTAGATTTAATCAAGCAATTGATTTGTCAAATGCTTCAGGTATGTTCTCAGTAAACGCCAGACAATACAAAACAAAGTTAGCAACAGTTATTGGTTTTGAAAAAATGGACGGCACAAAGCTTCCGGGTAAGATGTTTACAAGCTGCTCCGCATTAAGATACATTAAGCTTCCAACCAACATTGTAAAAATTCCGGGTAGCTTTTTCCAAGGTGCTCAAGGGGTAAACATTGTTAATATGGAAGAGCTTACTCAGCTAACCACCATTGAGGCTTGGGCTTTTGACGGTTGCCAGAATCTTGTTATTACTTTGCCTGACTCAGTTACTACATTGAATACCAGCGCATTTGAATCAGCCTTCAAGACAGGCGGTAGCATAACCATCAACCCTACCTCACAGCTTACAACCATTGGAACTAAAGCTTTTGCTGGTAGTGCAATGCTGAATAGCATATACATTCCTTCAACCGTTACCAGCATAGGTGAGAGCGCTTTCTCCTCAAGTGGTATAACGACAATTGAAAACTTTGAAAATTGTCAGATAACCACAATTAAAAAGGGTACCTTTGAGGCTGCTTCAAAATTGACAAGTATTAAAATACCCGAGACCGTAACAACAATTGAAAATGCGTTTCTTGGCAACAAGAATCTTAAAAAGGTATATATTCCTTCTTCAGTTACATCCATTGCAGATACATTTACAAAATCCTCATGGGAGGTGGCTCCTGCAAATATAGTATTTCTCTATGTAGGTAAGGATGCAAGCGTGCTTTCAACCTGTACGGCAATTGCAAATGCAAGCTCAATTAATGCTCCGGATTACATTGAAAACAATACATACACTGGCGCAAATCTTGTTGTAGGCTACAGCCACTGTATCGCATACAATAACGGTGTACATCCAAACAGCGAAATTACAACAGTGTTTACCTCATATTTGGATGAAATCGGTGTATATACTAAATGTACTGAATGTTATGTTGACGAAATTACCGATACTATTCCTGCTCTCTTTGAATGTAACGGCTTCTCCGTTCCCGAAAGCGGAAGCGTAGGAATTGTTATAAGCTTTAAGGCTAACAGAGAGGCAATTACAAAATACGAGCAGGTTGCAGGCAAATCACTGAAATACGGTGTTTTTGCGGTTTCACAAAACAAGCTCGAGGACAAAGATATCTTTGGTGAAAATGGAGTTGCCACAGAAGGCGTTGTAACTGTTGACATCACAAACCAGAAATATGCTCTGTTTGAGTTAAAGATAGTTGGCTTTACTGACGCACAAAAGGATATGAAGCTTGCTATGGGCGCTTATGTTAAAGCAACAACTATTGACGAAAAAACCGAATATTCATTCTTGCAGGATGGAGCTCCAAGTGAGAATGAAAAATACTTCTTTGCTTCATATAACGAAATTCTAAATTCATTAAAATAAAATCAAAGGACACTCAATTGAGTGTCCTTTGATTTTTGCCTAACGCAAGGTTATTATCATTATATGTCCGTTATCATAGGCTGCCGCGTCGGTCACGTATTGGGGAATCATTTTTTCGATTTTCTTCCCGTTATTTACATACGAGCCTACAATTTGGGTATACGCTTCATTGTGCCAATGTCCGCAAAATACGCCTTTGACTATATCGGCATTTTCAGTAATTAAGCGGTATGCTTGCATTGTTACCTCGTCCGAGTTTGCTGAACCGATTCTGCCGGGATGGTCATAAAAATTCCGTCCGTTTCTGTATGAAGTTGGTGAGCTCATATAAATCGGTACTACCTCTTTTTCGTTTTCATTATATGTGCAAATGGGCTCGTGCTGGAAAATCAGAACAGACAACGATTTTTCTCTTGCCATTTCAATATCTGCCAAAAGTCTTTCATACTGATACCGCGTATATTTTTCTTGCCCATTATTCAAGCCAACAAGCAATACCTTGCCGTCAATAATTTCGGAATGGTAATGTATGTCTGTCTTTATGACTGTTTTAAGCATTTCTTCTCTCGATTCAAGAGAGGACGGGTCAGGCATTGAGTGACCTATTACTCTTTTCGTGTCGTGGTTACCCAACAAAACCAAAGCGCTCGGGCACTTATTGTAAATGTATTTTTGCACATAGTCAACAGCGCCCCAAGTAAGATAGTCAATAGAATCACCTGCAACTATCACCTTGTCAAAAAGGCTTGCGTAATTCATAATTCTTTCAATATTCAAAAATGTATCCTCGCGTTTAAACGTGCTTCGCCTTTTGTCAATAGTTTCAAGTATAACAGGATTCTTCTCTTCAAAATCCTTTAAATTCCAATTGGAAAGATGAACGTCCGATAATAAAAGAATGTTCTTTTCGTCCTTCAAGCCCACATCAATATATACTCTGTGTATAATGAGCCCGTTTTCATCAAGCTTATATAAGTACGTGTTCGGCTCTGTCTCATTGCCAACAACAGCAGTTGTCGGTTTGTTGAAAAAATCTTTTATCATAATATCCTCGTTAAGCTGCAATAGTACAATTAAGTTTACCACATAGAAAATACGATGTCAATGTTTGATTGTGATTTTGATGATTTGAGCACCTTATATAAACCCGAAAGCAACTGAGCATCTCTGGCTGCTTAATTGAAATATTAAAAAGCAAGGTCGAATTTCAGCCTTGCTTAGTTTTTTGTTCTATTGTAACACAGTCCGTTGAATCGAAATTTTGGGTATAAAATTATATGGTAATTTAACAAATTTGAAGAAAATTGAAGGTCTTCAAACACTTCCTTTTTTCATTTTTGTGTGCGAAAATGATATGCGGTAACACAAAATAAATCATCCCAACATGACGTCTAATAGCATCATAACGGCAAATCCAAGGACGATACCCATAGTAGCCAAGTAAGGCTGCTCGTTTTGATTTTTTTGGCATTCGGGAATTAACTCGTGAACAGCAACTAAAATCATTGCTCCTGCAGCAAAGGAGAGAGCGAACGGTAAAATTGCTTCAATGTAAACAACGAGTAATGCACCTATAACACCTGCAATCGGCTCTACCATACCTGATGCTTGACCGAGCAAAAAGCTTCTCTTTCTGGAATAACCTTCTCTCCTAAGAGGGACCGAAACTGCCGCGCCCTCAGGAAAGTTCTGCAAGCCTATACCCACGGCTACTGAAATTGCTCCCATTAAATTTTCCGGTGTATATCCTGCACCCTGTAATGCACCAAATGCAACACCTACAGCTAACCCTTCTGGTATATTGTGGAGCGTGATTGAAAGAACAAGCATTACTATTCGACGCAATCGCTCATTGGATTTTCTTTGTGAAGCCTCTGCTTTTTTTCTTGCCAAATTAACAGTTTTGTCAGATATCCAAATAAACAAGGCGCCAAACAGAAAGCCTATTGTTGCTACAAGATATGCTGGTATATTTGAAGATACCTTTGCGCGCTCAATAGCAGGCTGCAAAAGCGACCAAAAGCTTGCAGCTATCATAACACCCGAGGCAAATCCAAGCATGATATTTAAGCCTTTAGGGTTAGGGGACTTGAAAAATACAACCAGCGCTGCACCTAATGCGGTTACAAGCCACGTTCCTAATGTTGCTATTAACGCCATTATAACAAAATTATCCATGATGTACCTCCTTTATTATTATATTTCTGACAGTGCTTTTGGTGCAGAAAATCCGACAAAAAACACGCAAATTTGCGTGCTCCAAAGCTTATATGTGATAATATACGAAGAAAAATGCCAGTTCCTTGCGTTCTTTTTTGTGACACTGTACTTTTGCTTGCAAGCAGAAACGGTTTTGGTCGAAAACGCGAACACAATCCAAATTCGCAAGCAAATTTGGAGATGCGTTCGATTCGGTCCGTATGGACCGTCAGCAAAACAAAAAGGACACTCCTGTGAGTGTCCTTTTTGTTTTGCTGGTGAGCCAAGGGTAATGTAAATCGAAAAATATTGAAATGCTTTATATGTTGTGCTATAATTATACCATATAAAAATTATTGGGGTGAAATAATGAAAGATTGCCTAATTTGCAAACGAATTGAGATGATTAAAAATAATGGAAATCCGTATTTTGTAAAAGAACTTGAAACAGGATATGTGGTTTTGGGAGACCACCAAAGATTTAAGGGATATACATTGTTTTTATGCAAAAAACATACAACAGAACTTCACTATTTAGACCACAATTTCAAAATGAAATATTTAGAGGAAATGTCTCTCGTAGCTGAGGCTGTTCAAAATACTTTCAGTGCAGAAAAAATGAATTATGAACTGCTTGGAAATGGTGATACACATTTACATTGGCATTTATTTCCACGAAACACAGGAGACACACCCGAAAAAGGTCCTGTTTGGTGGCTACCTAAAGAAGAGTTATGGAATGATAAATACAAGCCAACGGATAACGAACTGTTGATGTATAAAAATAAACTCTTACAAAAAATAGACAAGTTGTTACAAAAATATAATGGCTGACAAATAAAAAATGATAGAGGTAAAAATGGATTGTATCTTTTGTAGAATAGCTAAGCATCAGTTATCGTCTTATACTGTATATGAAGATAGCGAAGCAATAGCTTTTCTTGATATAGACCCAATAAACGAAGGGCATATTTTGGTAATACCAAAGGAACATTATTTAGATATAGACGAAATTCCAAAAGATTTGCTAACACACCTGATAGATATTACGCAAAAAATAGTTGTTGCTATTAAGAAAACATATAACCCTAATGGCTATTCCATTATGCAAAATGGTGGAGAGTTTAACGATATAGGACACTTTCATTTGCATATATTCCCACGATACCAAAATGACGGATTTGGTTGGAAATGCACCGAGAATGAATTTAATGTATCACAAGAAATAGCAAGCAATATAAGAAAAGCATTATAATAAGATAAGCGAGTGCTGATTTTCGACACTCGTTTTCTATTGACAGTTGAATTATTTAATCTAACAAGTTATTGTTTATTTCTCGTTTGTAGTGTATAATCAAATTGTAAGCTTACAAAAACGATTTTGGAGGACACTATGAACATAGGAAACAAAATAAAAGAGCTTAGAAAAAAGAAAGGTCTTACACAAGAGCAATTAGCTTCAAGTATAAATATATCTTTTCAAGCAATTAGTAAATGGGAAAATAATATTGCTTTGCCCGATATAACAATGATGCCTGTATTAGCTACATTTTTCGGTGTTTCTATGGATGAATTGTTTGATTTTAGCTTAAAGGAAATGGAAGAGGACATAGAAAGAATAGTTGACGAAGCATATAAATACAGGGAAACTGATTATAAAAAAGGCAGACAAATACTTGAAGAGGGTTTGAAGAAATACCCAAATAATGAAATATTGCTAAACAATCTACTGTATGTAATGAACTGTCGAGAAAATCCAGACGAAACAATAAAAATAGCAAGTTATTTAATTGAGCAGACAAAGGAAGCGGACATAAAATATGATGCTTTAAGATTTTTGTCATATGCGTTAAAGGAAAAAGGCGATATAGAGGGAGCAAAAAAGACATTAGAGCAAATTCCCGAAATATATTTTACAAAGCTAAGTGAACTTGCATTTTTATTGACAGGCAAAGAAAAATTTGAGGTAGCAGATAAGCAAAAATGGATTTCATTTGAAAACCTAATTCAAATGATGTGGAAAATAGCAGAATGCTACGAGGCAGAGGGAGAAACAGAAAAAGCCATTAAAGAAACTCAAACAGCCCTCAAAATGATTGAGCTTTTAGGAAATATGGTGTGCTTCAATAACTATGTAGAATTTTTTAACAGGCAAATACAACGAATGAGTAATAAATAAAGCGAATCGAGTGCTGATTTTTTGGCACTCGTTTTTATCTTTATGCTCTAAAAATTCAACTTGCAGTTAAATACAATTTTCTTAACATTATCTGTACAAAGCATATGTTTTGTGTTAGCATAAGTATAGAACGACGCGTGTTCAATACAAAAAAGGAGCTTGAATTATGAATATTTCAATAGGTGAAAATATAAAGAAATTACGCAAGGAAAAAGATATAACACAAGAAAAATTGGCAGAGATACTTAATGTTTCGGTAGCAGCAGTTAGCAAATGGGAACGAGGGGAAACATACCCCGATATAACCTTGATTTTTCCTTTAGCACATTATTTTAATGTATCGGTGGATGATTTAATGGGTTACAATAAAGAAAAAATTGAACAAGATATTTTAGATACAATAAAGGAATATCACCGTTTGTCAAGAAGCTATCAAAGTACAAAAGAATTTATAACCCAAGCATATAAAAAATACCCCAACGATTACAGAATAATGAATATCTATATGTGGGATATTGTAGATTGTGCCGATGTCAAGGATGAAGCATATTTAGAACACCTTGAAGAATTTACAGGTATTTGCAATCGAATATTAGAAGGATGTACCGATGCTAAAATAGTTTTGGATGCTAAAAATATGCAAGCAAAGCTTTTAAAGGCTCAGGGCAAGGTGGATGAAGCAATAGCTTTGTATCAATCAGAGTTTCCCGACTTAACACAAGATGCTCGCCAAAAAATAGAACAGTTATTTACAAAGGACACAGATGAATACCATTATTGGAACAAAATGAACATATATCGCTATATGGAATTTGCAGCTATGAAGTGTGCAAGAAAGTATTGGTATGACAAATCTTTGTCTGAACAGGAAAAGGTATCAAAATGTGAAAAGATAATCGACTTATTTATCGAAGCACGCAAAAAATCAAACGAAAGCTTTTTGTTAGTGTTTGAAAAATCACTTATAGAGCAGTTTTTAATACTTATGTCGGCACACGGTGGAAAAATAGACGATATAGCAAGATTTTTAGATAAACTATTATTGTCTGCAAAGGCTGAAACAGAAATGATTAAAACAGATGATGTATTAAGAAAGGGTGTTTTAGTTCCTTACAAGACGGAAAACATTTTAGCATATTATATCAACCATTGGAAAACATCAAATCATTGGTCAATTGCAAAGCTTCGTGGGGAAGAAAAAATACAGGAAATCCTTAATAAATACGATAACTAAACAAATTGCGAGTGCCGAAAAAATCGGCACTCGCTTATCCTTATAATTCAATTCTTCCAAAATTCAAAAGAGTTTTAGCTCTCTTGACAGTTAAATAGCCTTTCCAATTTTCCGTCACTTGTCTTGAAATATCGCTATCAACACCCCAAGAAAAATTAGGATTCCAAACTCCTTGCTCGTTAATAGTATCAAGAAAGAAATTAATTGTATCTTCAATTCCTTTTTCTACATCACTATACCATAATGAGTTAGGCGAAGAAACATAATCAAATGGATTAAAATAATATTCGTTCCATTTGATCTTGTCAAAACAGGTATTTTCTACAATTCTTCTACGCAAAGAAAATACGATTTCTTCTGTAATTAGTGGAGATTTTATGCTATATAATTGTTCAACCAAAGCTTTAATATTCAAAGTATCGTGGTCTCCACAAAAGTCGTTGCTAACCAATAAATCAAAGCAATCATTAGCAATTTTATAACCTAATTGTTTTTGTGTTTCTGTTCCAAATAGAATAAAAGCCGAAGCGACAATAGCACAAGGATTTGGATTGAATACTGTGCAAGGCTCACAATTCCACCAAGGAGCGTGAGGATATTCCATAGCTTCTAAAGGCAAGTCCTCCCAATACTTTGGAATGTCTTGAATTGAATTTTCAAAGTATTCAAGTATTTTCTTAAACCAAGGAGCATTACAATCTAATCCATATTCATATGCTTGGAAAATTGCTTCTGCCGTTACAATAGCAGAGGATGATGGGCAAAGCAAATCGGCTTCCAAGCCATTTCCCATTCCACCGTCACTATTTTGATATTTTAGCATTTCTTCAACAATGGCTTCTTTGGTGCCACCATTGAATATGTAATTCCATTTTGCCCTATCGAATGGTCGTGCGTTTTTCTGCATCCAAGTATCCATTTTTTGAAATTGTTCTTTTAATAATTTTCTCATTAAATCAGCCCTTTTAATGTAAATTACAATGTTGACACCATTATAGCATAAACTAAAAATATAATCAATCAAAATATGAATTTTCTATGAAATAGTACTGTGGCGTGTGCTTGTATATATACAAGTGGCTCGGCTTCGCCTCAAAAATAACAAAGTGGCACCGTACTTTTGCAGGGCAAAAGCAAGCGGGAAGGTTCACTTCGTGAACTATTTTCGTCTAGCCTATTGTGAGCGAGCTCCCGTCGGCTTTAGCCGAAAATGCGAACCCAACTCTCGCAAGCGAGAGGACAGCTTAGCAAAGCGTACGAATAATCA
>JAZSGX010000070.1:0-15213 GCA_045532975.1 Eubacteriales bacterium
CCCGGGTATGTTTTCTCTTAACAGAGCGCTTGGCGGCTCTATTCTTGTTGACGGATGCGATTACACCTTTTGGGGCAAGGGCATTAGCCAGGGTCACTCAGACGCTATCCGCCGTGTAGAGGGCGTTTTAGATGGCAAGCAATATACTGTGCCCGTTGAAAGCGCGCTTGAAGCGGTAAGAAGCGGCACTAATCCCACACTTACAACAAGAGAAAAGCACACAAGAGAGTGTTACGTTGTGGCAGAGAATGGCGCAGACTGTGAAAAAATCGCAAAAACAATTAAAGAAATGCCAAACTATTTTGCGGATTACGATACAACCATTAATTTTATTTCCCAAGAGGAGCTTAACGAAAAGCATGCGGGTATTCCTCACGGTGGATTTGTAATTCGTTCCGGTAAAACGGGCAAAAATTTGGAAAACACTCATATTATCGAGTATAGCTTGAAGCTTGATTCTAACCCTGAGTTTACAGCATCGGTTATTGTTGCTTATGCCCGTGCGGCATACCGTATGAACAAGGAGGGAATGAGCGGTGCTATGACAGTGTTTGATGTAGCTCCAAAGTACATTTCTCCTATGTCAAACGAGGAAATGAGACAAAAATTATTATAAGAAACAAAAGGGCGACCTGTTGGTCGTCCTTAAAATTAAATTCTTTGAGGTGTGTATGGAAAATATACTTAGAAATCACGCAAAAGAAATTTATGAATATGCCATTGGTGAAAATATGCCTAATTCTGCAGTGGAAAAGGCTCTTGAAAATGTTAGCTTCCACGGAAAAACGGTTCTTGTGTCAATCGGCAAGGCAGGCTGGGAAATGGCAAAAACCGCATATGATATTCTTGGAGACGAGATAGATAGCGGTATAGTAATTACGAAATATGACCATTCAAAGGGCAATATCGGAAAGTTGGAAATTTACGAAGCAGGGCACCCTGTGGTTGATTTTAACGGTATTTGCGCCACTAAAAGAGCAATAGAGCTAACGTCAGGCTTGACAGAAAAGGACACGGTTTTGTTCTTGGTATCGGGCGGCGGCTCCGCACTTTTTGAGAGTGTTTCTTGCTCTTTAGAGAAAATGCAGGAGCTTACAAGGGCACTTTTGCACAGCGGAGCTACAATTAACGAAATGAACGCCATAAGAAAGCACGTTTCACAGGTGAAGGGGGGCAAATTTGCCCGTCTTGTTCAGCCAGCTTCGGTTTATGCCATAGTTTTGTCGGACGTAGTGGGAGACGATTTGTCAACGATTGCATCAGGCCCTGCCACAGCCGACAACACAACAGTTGATGATTGTTTAAGCATTTTGGAAAAATACAATATTTCCGTAGATGATGAAATGCTTGATATCATTAAAAACGAAACACCAAAGGAAATAAATAATGCCACCCACACTATTTCGGGCAGTGTTTGTCAGCTTGTGAAAAGCGGTACTCAAAAGGCAAAGGAGCTTGGCTATGAAACGCTTGTCGTCAGCGACAGTGTCACCTGCGATGCAACAGAAATTGCAGAAAAAATAGGTGAGCTTGCTGAGAAGAACAGAGAAACAAGAACGCCCCTTGCCATATTCTTCGGTGGCGAGGTGACAATAAAGGTTAAGGGCGATGGCAAGGGTGGCAGAAACCAGGAGCTTGCCCTCATGTGCGCTAAAAAAATCAAGAATTACAGCAATATGGCGGTGTTCTGCATAGGTAGTGACGGCACAGACGGACCAACCGATGCGGCGGGTGGCTATGTTGATACAAATACATACGAAACAATAGCAAAATGCGGGAAAACCCCCGAGGAGTATCTGGAAAATAACGATTCCTATAATGCGTTAAGCATATCGGACGGCTTGATTTTTACAGGAGCAACAGGCACAAACGTGAACGACTTATACGCATTGATTATATTGCCAAAAGAAAATGAGAGCTTATGACAAGCTCTCATTTTTTAATTACCTCAACTGTATTGAAGCCGTATTTTTTGCAAAGCTCAACAGTGCTTTCGTTAAATTTCTCTCCGCACACGATAACGGAAACAGCAGGAGGACAAGAAACGCTTGATGTTGCAAGCGTTCTGCCAAGAGCGTTGTCTATTGAAACGGTCTGGCGGGGCGAATAAATTGCTTCGCGCACTGTCATTGTTTTTTTTGGCGGGATTAATTTTGTCTGTGTTGGCATAACGGGAGGCTTTATTTCAATACCGTTAAGCGTATTAAACAGACGCTCTGTTTCGTCTATACCATTTTCAAGGGATGGCATAAGGACTAAATAATCTTCATCAAAAAACTCGCAAACAATGCCTTTGTCTTGCAGAATTTTTGCTAATTCCTCACCGGTGTAGCCCATTTTCTTTGGCTCGATTGTGATTTTTAATGGCTCGCGTAAGGAATGTTCGGAATTCAAAATGCAAAATGTAAAATCGGAAGCGAGGTTGCTTAGCTTGTCAACAAAGCTGTTTAACCGTTCGCAAAAACCATTGCTGATATATTTGTTTGCATTGTCAAGGGATGCTAAGGTTAAATATGATGGACTTGTAGAGCCAAAAAGTGACAGAGCCTGCTTTGCGTTTTCCTCAAAAAAGCTTGGCGCATCCTTGGAAATGTGTAAATACGCTCCGCCTGTTAAGACAGGTAGGGTCTTGTGCGCGGAGTCACAGCACATAGTAGCACCTAAGGAAATAGGGTGTACATCATTTTTCAAAAACTTGAGATATGCACCGTGAGCATTGTCAACAACAAGCATTGTGCCGTATTTCTTGCAAACGTTTGCAAGAGAGGAAGTATCGCACATATTTCCAAGATAATCAGGAGAGGTTACATATACGCAAACAGGAGCTTTATCGACACTCCTCAGGGCATTTTCTAAATGTTCCGCTGTGATTGTGCAGGAAAGATAGCTTTCGCCATTTAAAGGATACAGCCATTCTATATCAATGTCGTTCAACACGCAAGCAGAGATAAAGGATGAGTGTGCATTGCGACCCGCCAACACATAGCAGTCCTTTTGCCCACCGTACATTTTTGCAAGATAGAGCATTGCGCGGATTACATGGGATGAGCCCTCTGTTGAGTAAAGGGTTTTGCCACTACCAAAAAGCGCTGTGGCGTTTGCTTCACTTTCCTTAATAATACCGTCTGCGTGGTATAAGCTGTCTGCCCCCACGATTTCCGTAATATCGTACTTTTCAAAGCCAAGCTGACTTTTGCCCTTGTGACCGGGCATATGGAAACGCAGGTTTTCTTCTTTTGCGTATTCGTTTATAAAATCACAAATTGGGGTATTCATTATTCTTCAAGTGCCTTGGCAACCGCTACCATTATGGCACATTCCATTCTTTTTCTGAACAAGCGGCAGCCATATTCGTAAACACCGCGCACGCTACCCGTTGCGTGATAGGCGTTTGCAGCGCATCCGCCTGAGCAGTATAGCTTTGCCCAACAATCGTGACAATCTGGACGGGCATATACGTTACAGGAGGCAAATTCGCACTGCGCCTCTTTGTTTGTGACCCCGTTATAAATGTCACCCAGCTTGTATTTTTCCTCGCCTACGAATTGGTGGCATGGGTACAAATCTCCCCAAGGTGTTACCGCCATGTATTCTGTGCCTGAGCCACAGCCTGATATTCTTTTATAGATACAGGGTCCGCCCTTTAGGTCAATCATATAGTGGTAGAAGGTAAAGTCCTTGCCCTCGTTATGCTTCTTTAACATAAGTGAGGCTAAATCCTCATATTGCTTACAAACTATGGGAAAATCTTCCTCGGTCAGCTCCTCGGCATCTCCCTTGGCGCATACAACAGGCTCCATGCTCAGCTCGTTAAAGCCCAAGTCAAGCATAACCTTGATGTCCTCTAAAAAGTCGGGGTTAGAGTGGGTAAACGTACCGCGCATATAGTAGTTTTTGCCACCGCGTGCATCAACGAGCTTTTGGAATTTAGGTACAATCCTTTCCCAGCTACCGTTACCTGCATAGTCAACCCTGTATTTGTCGTGTATTTCCTTGCGTCCGTCTAAGGAAAGAACAACGTTTGACATTTCGCGGTTAGCAAAATCAATAACGTCATCGTCAATCAAAACACCGTTGGTTGTCAAGGTGAAACGAAAGTTTTTGTTGTGTTTTTTCTCAATTTCACGGGCGTAAGCAACCAAATCCTTAATCATTTGAAAATTCATAAGTGGCTCACCACCGAAAAAGTCAACCTCCAAGTTGTGGCGAGAGCCGGAATTTTCAACTAAGAAATCAAGGGCGCGCTTGCCAACCTCTAAGGACATAACCGCGCGCTCACCGTGATACTTGCCTTGAGAAGCAAAGCAGTATGAGCAGTTTAAATTACAGGTGTGGGCAACGTGAAGGCAAAGAGCTTTAATAACGCCGCTTGTCTTTTGCTTTAGCTTGTCCGCCATTGGCTCAAAGGTGTCGGGAGTGAACAAAGCGCCGCTTTCCTTAAGCTCATTCACCTGGGCATAGCATTCTTTGATTTCTTCTCTTGCAACATCCTTATATTTGCTTGAAATTGCAGAAATAACCTCATCCTGTGTATGATTTTCAAAAATTTCTATAATGTCATATGTAATATCGTCAACTACGTGAACACCGCCTGAGCAAATGTCAAGTACGATATTATAGCCGTTTAATTTGTATTGATGTACCATTGTATCTCCCTAATATATGAAATGCACAAAGCAAAATTAAATTCAATTAAAAAGGCTGTTTGGTATCAAACAGCCTTAATGTGCGGATAATTATTTATTGTTGTTTTCGCACTGCTGGTTTGCGATACCGCAGCTTGTCTTGCAAGCGGACTGGCAAGATGTTTGGCACTCACCGCAACCACCGTTCTTTGCGCTTTCGCAAAGGTTACCTGTTTTAATTGTCTTGATATGTTCCATTATGTTGTACCTCCAAATAAGATTTAGTTGAAAATATTATAACACGCTTTAAATTTAAAGTCAATACAAATATTACAATTTCTTTATTGATTATTCTTAAATTGTGTGATAAAATATTATAGATATAAATGAAAGGAATAAATTTATGGCAAAAAAGAAAAGTACTTGGCTATCTCCAAAGAAGCAGAGGATTCTTGAAGAAAAGCTAATGCGAGAAAAGAAAAAAAAGCTATTGCTTACAATATCCATAAGTGTTGTTGCTGTTGTTGCAATTGCTATACTTTCAACGTGGATAGCGGTGGCGTCACGTCCATATTACGCTGATATAGAAATTGAGGGATATGGCACAATAACGGTTAAGCTAAACGACAGCGAGGCACCCATAACTGTTGAACGCTTTGTGGAGCTTGCCGAGAGCGGATTTTACAACGGAACAACCTTTAATAAGATTTTGGCAGAAAATATGATATGTGGCGGATTTAAGGAGGGCGCTGAGCTTCCCCCGCCTATAAAGGGCGAGTTTCTCGATAACGGTGTGGAAAACAGCCTGTCCCATGTAAGAGGAACTATTGTTATGCTCCGAGATACGAAAACGGAGGCGGACAAGGACAGTGAGTATTCCGACTTTTATGATACCGCAAGAAATGAGTTTTATATTATGCAAAGGGACGATTTCACATTAGATGGCTATTATGCGACCTTTGGTACGGTAATTGACGGTATGAAAATCGTTGATAAAATTTGTAATGACGTAAAGGTTGAAAATGATGATGGCTTTGTTTTAAAGGAAAACAGACCTGTCATTAAAACAATTACTATTAGAAGAAGCGAAAAATAGAGGAAACAAATATGAAGAAGGTTTTTGCATTGATTTTATGCTTAGTGGCAATGCTTGTTTTGGCTTCCTGTAATGATGCGGGAGACCCTAACGGAGCAAACACAGGCTTTGAGGCAACTCACAAGGCGGTTATCGAAATTGAAAACTATGGCACTATTGAGCTTGATTTGTACGGCAAGGTTGCACCTGTTACGGTTTTAAACTTTGAACAGCTTGCTAATTCAGGCTTTTATAACGGTCTTACCTTTCACAGAATAATAGATGGCTTTATGATGCAGGGCGGTTGTCCAAATGGGCTTGGCAACGGTGGCTCAGGAAAGAACATAACGGGAGAGTTTAGCAAAAACGGTGTAAACAATAATATTTCCCACGTTCGCGGTGTTATTTCTATGGCGCGTAGCGGTCATCCTAATTATGACTATTATTACTACAATTCTGCCTCGAGCCAGTTCTTTATAGTCCACGAGGATGCTCCTCACCTTGACGGGAATTATGCTGCCTTTGGCGTTGTGACATCGGGTATGAGCGTTGTTGACGCTGTGTGTACAAGTGCTAAGCCTACGGATGAAAACGGTTCTATTGCAAAGGAAAATCAACCTATTATTAAATCTGTAAGCGTTACCTGTGTTTCTGACGAATTTAAAGAGGTTAAGCCTGTTGCTTCTCACGAGGCGGTTATTGAAATTGAAAATTACGGTACAATTAAAATGGATTTGTACGGTAACGTAGCACCCATCACTGTTGAAAACTTTGTGAAGCTTGCAAATCAAGGCTTTTATAACGGTTTAACCTTCCATAGAATTATGAAAGACTTTATGATGCAGGGAGGTTGCCCTAACGGTGACGGAACGGGAGATTCAGGTACAGATATCAAGGGTGAATTTGTGCTAAATCATGTATATCAAAATAGAATTTCCCATGTGCGCGGAGTTGTTTCTATGGCAAGAGGTAACGAGCCTGACTCTGCATCCTCTCAGTTCTTTATAGTCCATAAGGATTCTGTGCACCTTGACTATAGCTATGCCGCATTCGGTATGGTAACTGAGGGTATGGACGTTGTTGACAGGGTTTGCGAGGAAGCAAAGCCAACGGATGGCAACGGTACCATTGCTAAAGATAGTCAGCCCTTAATTAAATCTATTGTAGTAACCGAAAAATAAAACAAAAGAGGTGGCATGCCACCTCTTTTGTTTTATGGTAATTATCCGCAAAGAAAAACAGGCTCGTTCGAGCCTGTTTTGTGTTATTATTCAACGGTAAATCCCCAGAATACACGAATGCTATTGGGATTCCAGTCATCTGCCCAGGTTTCTGGCGCTTCCTCAAACTCGCTGGCAAGCTCAAGGGACAAGCAGCTACCAAACGCCTTGCTACCGATAGAAACAACATTTTTGGTAAGAAGAACAAATGGAAGCTTTGTACAAGAGTAGAATGCCTTATCGCCGATAGAGGTTACAGAGCTTGGAAGAACAAATGTATCCATGCTTGAACAGCTATAGAATGCAGCCTCGCCGATTGTTGTCAGCTTGTCTCCAACCTCAACCTCAGTAAGAGATGTGCAGTTGTAGAATGCCTCGTTACCGATTTCTGTAACGGACGCAGGAATTTCAAATGTGGAAAGGCTTGAACAACCGAAGAACGCACGAGCGCCGATAACAGTTGGCTCTCCATTCAAGATAGCGGCGTCTATACTGGTGCATCCCTCAAAAAGACCGGTTGAGATGCTTGTAAGCTTGCTTGGAAGAGTAACGCGGTTAATACGTGTGCATCCCTTGAATGCGCCCTCGCCAATAGCTTCTATGGTGTCAGGGATAACGAATATTTCCTCAAGGGCTTCGTTGCCAACACTTATTCTCTTTATAGAAACGCAGTTAGCGAATGAACCCTTACCGATAGAAGTAATGCTGTTTGGTAAAAGGATTTTAACAAGCTTAGAGCAATTTGCAAACATATAGTCGGAAATGCTTGTAAGTGTGTTGGGAAGATTTATACCTGCAAGAGCAGAGCAATTTGCGAACGCATATTCACCAATGCTTTGGATGGATGCGGGAATTGAAATTTGTGCCAAGCTATTGCAAGACTCAAATGCGTTATTACCGATGGACAAAATACCTTCGTTAAAGGTTACGCTATTCATATCTACGCAACGGTAGAAGGCATAGTCGCCAATGGAAAGAACAGAATCCGGAAGAACTAAGCTAACAACGTCCTCGCAGCCGTAGAAAGCGCGGTCGCCGATTGAAACGGCAGCTTCGCCAAGAGAAACATTTTTAAGACCTGCGCATCCTTCAAATGCGTTGTTGCCGATTGAAAGAACACTGCTTGGGATGGAAATTGCTGAAAGACCGATACAATTGCTGAAAGCACCGTCGCCAATTGCAAGAACTGTTCTGTACATATAAATGCCGGTGAAGGTATCCGATACGGTTTCATTAACCACGCCGTTTGAATCGGTTACAGGAGAAGCAATTTGTGCCAATGCTATACAGCTTTCAAAAGCGTTTTTAGAAATGATAGAAATGCTCTTTGGAATAACAATGCGATTAAGCTTGAAGCAAGAGCCAAAAGCTCTTTCTCCGATTTCTGTCAAGGCGCTTGGCAATTCGACTGTTTCAACGGCAGAGCAAAGATAGAATGAGTTGTTACCGATTTTTGTAACGCTTTGAGGAAGCGTAACGGAGCTAAGAGCAGTACAGCTATTGAACATGCTGTCAGGGATAGCTGTGATTCCGTCCTCAAACGTTACAGATGTAACGGTCGAGCAAGCAAAAAACGCGCCTTCGCTTAATTTAATGTTGCTTGGTATAGTTACGTTACCTATTCTTGTTGAGTTGGCAAATGCCTTGTCAAAAAGGGTGTACGGCTTATCGCTTGGAAGGGTAACTTTGAAGAAGGTGTCCATAAAGGCAGTGAGCGCCTTGGTAAAGGAGTCTGAAGCCTTATCTACTTCTTGCTTAGCTGCGGCAAGTGCTTCTTCTTCCTTCAAGGAGCTGTTTGCTCTGTTTTGAATAGCGGTTTGTAAAGCACTCTTGTAGCTGCTTGCAGCGTTTTTAACTTCTTCATTTGTATCATTGTTGCCGATGATTGTGTCAAGGGCTTTGATAACGTCATTTGCGCTTTGCTCCCAAATGTCTGCGGTTGCTTCATTATTTTTTTGCTTAATAATGCTGATTGCTTTGTCAAGCTTTTTGGCACTGTATGTATTCAAGGCAGAGCCGATGATTTGGAAGCTTTGGTTTTCGGAGCTTGCAAAAACGTTTGTGTTCTTGTCATATGTTTTGTTTGCTTCCACTCTGTCATAACCAACAATGTAGTTCTGACCGTTAGCAGAGTATACAATGAAGCCGTTTACGTTAACAGCCTTCAAATCACTTTCTTTTGTACAAACGTTAAGAGCGTTTTTGGCAATGGAGCCAAAGGTATCGCTGCCGGCTTCGATTTTCAAGCTTGATTTGTTACAAACCTCAATAAGCTTGGAGCAAGAGTCAAAGGCCTTGTTCCCGATAGACTTAACGTTAGCCGAAATTGTAACGCTATATAGGCTTGAACAATAAGCAAATGCTTCCTTTTCAATAGCCGTTATACTGCTTGGTATAGAAACGGTAGCGAGATGGATCGAGTTGTAGAACGCTTTTTCGCCAATAACCGTAACGGGTACATTTTCATAAGATTCGGGTATTGAAATAGCGGATGCCGTTTTATCCTTGATGCCAACAACCGTAAAATGTGTTCCGTCGTCGCTTAACAGGAGCTTAACATTGTCAACCTCCTTAATAACGTCGTTACCTCCACTCACGTCTTCATCGCCACAGGCGGTAAATATCATAATAAGCGTGAAGCAAAGAATAGTGAGAAATAATAGCTTTTTCTTCATATCTATCTCCTTTGAAGTATTATCATATAGATATAATAGCACAGAATCCTCCTTTTGTCAATTATAAACTTTATAATAAGACAATAAATTTCTCTCTCAGATGCTTTGCAAACGATAAGCTTTTGAAAAATGAAGGCAAACGTACCTTTTGCAAAATTTGAAAAAGCTGTAAAATTGCAAATTACAGACACGTCTACGGGGGTTTTCTGAAAAACGGAAGGCTTTTGCGAGCATTTTGTCTCCGATTGAGGTGATAATAATCGGAATTGAAAGCGGTTTATGTTGACAAATGGCTGAATGTGTGCTAATATAAAATAAATGTAAACAATAATTTTAAGAGGTGATTATATGAGCAGTTCTATTTTCGCAGGAAAGACACTTATGATAACAGGAGGAACGGGCTCCTTTGGCAATGCTGTGCTTAACAGATTTTTACAAACGGACATTGGAGAAATCAGAGTTTTTTCCCGTGACGAGAAAAAGCAGGACGATATGCGTCACGAATTCCAGGCTAAGATGCCTGAGGTGGCTGAGAAAATCAAGTTTTACATCGGTGACGTAAGAGACATAGCAAGTGTTAAAAACGCAATGCACGGCGTTGATTACATATTCCACGCGGCGGCACTTAAGCAGGTTCCTTCCTGTGAATTTTTCCCAATAGAGGCTGTGAAAACAAATGTTCTTGGCACAGAAAACGTTTTAACTGCTGCTATTGAAGCAGGGGTTAAAAATATTGTTTGCCTGTCTACTGATAAGGCGGCATATCCTGTTAACGCAATGGGTACGTCTAAGGCTATGATGGAAAAGGTTATCGTTGCTAAATCAAGAACGGTTTCT
Source organism: Eubacteriales bacterium (assembly GCA_045532975.1). Lineage (GTDB taxonomy): Bacteria > Bacillota > Clostridia > Oscillospirales > CAG-272 > RGIG2000. Next base: position 10,433 of record JAZSGX010000070.1, read on the forward strand.
CCCGAAAAAACGAAAATTTGCTGCACAAGATACGGCAACGTTATGTGCTCGCGCGGTTCGGTTATTCCTTTGTGGATTGACCAAATCAGAGCAGGCAAGGACATCACCATTACTGAGCCGTCTATGACAAGGTTTATTATGTCTCTTGACGAGGCGGTTGACCTTGTGTTGTTTGCCTTTGAGCATGGTGAAAGCGGTGATATTCTTGTTCAAAAGGCCCCTGCTTGTACTATTGAAACACAGGCAAAGGCTGTAGTTGAGCTTTTTGATAAGGAAAAAAAGACGGGTATTAAGATTATCGGTATTCGCCACGGTGAAAAGATGTACGAAACCTTGCTCACTAACGAGGAGTGTGCGAATGCAATCGACTTGGGCAACTTCTACCGTGTACCGTGTGATAAGCGCGGTCTTAACTATGATAAGTATTTCAAGGATGGAGATAAGGAAAGAAATCCTTTGTCTGAGTTCAATTCTCATAATACGGAGCTTTTGGACGTTGAGGGTGTAAAGGAAAAGCTTCTTTCACTCGCATACATCAAAGAAGAGCTTGAAAAGGATGCAAAATAATGAATATACTTGTAACAGGTGCGCACGGATTTGTTGGTAAAAACCTTTGCGCGGCATTGAAAAACATTCGTGACGGAAAAGATAAAACAAGAAGCATAGCTATTGAAAATATTTTTGAATACGATATAGAAACTCCGGAAGAGTATCTTCTGGATTATGCAAAGCACGCCGATTTTGTGTTTAACCTGGCAGGCATTAACAGACCGAAGGAAAACAGCGAGTTTATGGCAGGTAATTTCTGCTTTGCGGACAAGCTTCTTTCTTGCTTGAAGGCTGCGGGCAATATCTGTCCCGTTATGATTTCTTCATCCATTCAAGCCACATTGATTGGCAGATACGGAGAGAGCGATTACGGTAAAAGTAAGCTGGCGGGAGAAGAGCTTTTGTTTGAATACGGTAAGGGAACAGGAGCGCGTGTCTTAGTTTACCGCTTCCCTAACCTTTTTGGTAAATGGTGCAGACCTAACTATAATTCTGCCGTGGCAACCTTTTGCAATAACATCGCAAATGATTTGCCTATACAGGTGAATGACAGAGCCGTAGAGCTTGAGCTTTTGTATATTGACGATTTGATTGACGAAATGCTTGATGCCTTGGAAGGGCGTGAGCATAGGTGCAACTATGACGGCTTGACGCCTGTTATGTGCGAAAACGGTAGATATTGTGTTGCTCCTGTGACCAACAAGGTAACTCTTGGAGAGATTGTTGATTTGCTTTATACCTTTGCGGAGCAGCCAAAGAGCTTGATTGTTCCTGAAATACCGAAGGGGTCCTTTGCAAAGAAGCTTTATTCAACATTTTTGTCATATCTTCCACCCGAAAAGGTGTCCTTTCCTCTTAAGATGAATGTGGACCCGCGTGGTAGCTTTACGGAGCTTATTAAGAGCGAAAAGTGCGGACAAGTGTCGATAAATATATCAAAGCCGGGCATTACAAAAGGTCAGCATTGGCACAACACAAAGTGGGAATTTTTCATTGTTGTGTCAGGCAAGGGGCTTATTCAAATGCGTAAAATCGGCTCTGACGAGGTTTTGAATTTTGAGGTTAGTGGAGAGAAGATAGAAGCAATTCATATGCTCCCCGGATACACTCACAACATAATTAATTTGAGCGAAACCGAGGATTTGGTAACGGTTATGTGGGCAAACGAAAGCTTTGACCCGAATAAGCCGGATACGTTTTTTGAAATTGTTTGAGATTTTAAATCTGCGAGGAGAAAACATTAATGAACATTAAGACTGATTATACGGACGTGTCCTTCAAAAACGATGGACGCTTGAAGCTATTAATAATTGTCGGAACAAGACCGGAGATTATCCGCTTGGCGGCGGTTATCAACAAGTGCAGAAAAAATTTCGATTGTGTCCTTGCTCACACGGGACAAAACTATGACTACAATTTGAATGGAATATTCTTCCGCGATTTGAAGCTTGCTGACCCCGAGGTTTATATGGATGCGGTGGGCGATGACCTTGGTGCGACGGTTGGTAACATTATTAATTGCTCATACAAGCTTATGGCTCAAATAAAGCCGGATGCGTTGCTTATTTTAGGCGACACCAACTCTTGCTTATCGGCTATTGCCGCAAAGAGGCTGCATATTCCGATTTTCCATATGGAAGCGGGCAACAGATGTAAGGATGAATGCTTGCCTGAGGAAACCAACAGACGCATTGTTGATATAATCTCCGACGTTAATTTGGCGTATTCAGAACACGCAAGAAAGTATCTCCACGAGTGCGGCTTGCCCAAGGAAAGGGTATATGTAACAGGCTCTCCTATGGCTGAGGTTTTGCATCAAAATCTTGATGAGATTAAGGCGTCCGACGTGCTTACAAGACTTGGCTTGGAACCTAAAAAATACATACTTCTGTCAGCTCACAGAGAGGAAAATATCGACACAGAGAAGAACTTTTTATCACTTTTCACCGCTATCAACAAGCTTGCGGAAAAGTATGATATGCCTATACTTTATTCCTGCCACCCTCGCTCCAAGAAGCGCCTTGAGGCTTCGGGATTTGTGCTTGATAAGAGGGTTATAAGAAATGAGCCTTTAGGCTTCCACGACTACAACAATTTGCAAATGAATGCTTTTTGCGTTGTGTCAGACAGTGGTACCTTACCCGAGGAGTCAAGCTTCTTTACAAGTGTTGGAAATCCCTTCCCTGCGGTATGTATCCGCACGTCTACGGAAAGACCTGAAGCGCTTGATAAGGCTTGCTTTATCTTGGCGGGTATTGACGAAAAATCACTTTTACAGGCTGTTACAACCGCTGTGGATTTGAATGAAAACGGCGACTACGGTATTCCTGTACCGGATTATATTGAAGAAAACGTTTCTACCAAGGTTGTCAAAATTATTCAATCCTATACCGGTGTGGTTGACAAGATGGTTTGGAGAAAATATTGATTTCAAGGGGGTGTTGCAATAAGCACAGACCAAAAACAGATACCCCTTACACTAAAACCTTTATTTTACTATTATTTTTAGATGTAAATAATGACGGGAACTTACAAATTTTGCAAGTTCCCCTCTTTTTTGGCATCAGTTTTTTACCCGCGACCTCGTACTCTACCGTACTGAGTACGCCTACGTGTACGAGGTCACGGCTTCTGCACTCATTTCACTACCCCCTAAAAGAGGCGTCGCTTAATGCGACAGCCTCTTTTTTGCTTAGCTTAAAATTGTAACCTCCAGCATACCGATTCCGTCATTTAGGGTGAGGGGGAATCCTCGTTTGGGTGTTTTCTGTAGGCTATTTTTTGTGAAGAAATTGATGAAAAAATGACGATGTGAAAACTGTGTGAAAATTTGTTAAGAAGGCAGTGAAACCCCATTGAATGTTTTGCCGAACTTAACAATTGCTTCATTTAATGTGGTAGAATAGCCAATGCGAGGGAGCATACCCAAAACCTCCCTCTAAATCCAAAGATATCACGCTGTATGCTTGGGTGCGATGTTTTTTCCGTATACTGTACAAGCAAATCTTACTTTTAGGAGGTAAAGCTCAGAAAACTGTCAAACGTCATATTGAATGCGCCAAAAATGTGAGGTATGTGCTTCACCGACACGCAAATTTTGGGCATTTTACATAATTTTTTGACCTTTCAAAAAGATGTGAGGTTAAAAAATTGTGCAGTATGACAAAAATTATGAGGGTTTGGCGGCTTGAAATTATTTATAGTTGCAAAAACCTCGGTTGCGTGTTATAATATTATAGTAAAAAACGAAAAGTAAACTTTTAGGAGGATTTTATGGAAATTAAGCAAATGATTAGACCGTATAAACGCCGTCTCATTGTTGAATCGCTTATTAAGGCGTCTGCTATAGGCATATTCTTCGGTCTTTGCTTAACACTTGTTACAGCGGGTGCGTTCAGATTTATTCCCGATAACAAGTACGGTATGCAGAGCATGTATCTTATTATTGCGATTGCATCAGGCGTTGGCTGCGCATTGGCAGTTGGCACAATTATCTACATTGTACGTTACAGACACGGTATTAAGGAAATAGCTAAGAGAATTGACGAGCTTGGACTTGAAGAGCGTGTTAGCACAATGGTTGAGTACATCGAGGACCCATCCTTTGTTGCTAAGCTTCAAAGAGAAGACACACAGGAGCGTGTGTCCAGTATGAAGGCAAGCACCTTGAAAATCAGATGGCCACTTAAGGCTATCGCAGCTTGTCTTGCAGTTATTCTTGCACTTTTCCCTGTTCTTACAATTTACGCAGCGGAAGAAAACCCATATGATAAATTGAAGAACGAGATAATCGACTACCTTAACGACATCGCAAGCAATCCTAACTTGAGCGATAAGGATAAGGAAGCGCTTGAAGAAATTCTCAAGGAGTTTGAAGAAGCACTTAAGGGCGACCATACAAAGGAAGAAATTCTTGACATTATCCAAAACGCAGATAACAAGTACAAGGATTACTGGGCACAGGAAAAGGAAAAGAGAGACGAAATTCTTGACTTGATGGAGCAGGATGAGCTCTTGAAGGACTTGGCTGATGCTATTAAGAATCAGGACGAAGAGCAGATTAAGGAAGCTCTTGAGGACTTGAAGGAAAAAATCGAACAGCAGCCTACTGCTGAGGAAAAGAAGGATATGACCGAGGAAATTAAGGAATCCTTGGAAAATATCATTGAGCAGACACCACAAAACGATTCTTCCTTGAAGGATGCCTTTGAGAAGGCTGTTGAAGACCTTGA
>JAZSGX010000044.1:0-10703 GCA_045532975.1 Eubacteriales bacterium
ATAGCTCGAGTTATCGCCTGTCTTATCCACCAGGTTGCATATGTTGAAAATTTAAAGCCTTTTGTATAGTCGAACTTGTCAACCGCTTTCATCAAACCAAGATTACCCTCTTGAATTAAATCAAGGAATGCCATACCTTTACCAACATGTTTTTTTGCAATACTAACAACTAATCTAAGATTAGCTTGAACAATCAAGTTCTTTGCTTCCTCATCGCCATTAAGCATTCTTTCTGCAAGCTCATACTCCTTGTCAGCTTCAAGCAACGGCACTTTTCCTATATCTTTCAAATAAGTGCGGACAGGGTCATCAATTGCTAAGCCTTCTTGCATCTTTTCAATATCCTCTGCCATCATCATTTGCTCAATTTCGTTTTCAAGCTCTGCGTATTTGTCGGCAACGGGACCATCTGCACCACCGATACCGACTTTTTCAAGGTTTTCCATTAGCTTTGAAAATTCTTCCTCATCCATTGCGGAAAAGTCATAATTTTCGAAGGAATCCAAGCCATCCTCGTTTGACAAGCCAACGTCTGCATTACCCTTTTCAATTAACTCATTAATGTTAAAATCCTTATCTGAATCCATTTTTATTACCCCTCTATTTATTTTGTTTATTTTTAATTGCGCTAAGAATACTATCAAATGTGTCGGAATCTATACTTTTCTGCTTTTCGCTCTTCAATGAGCAAATATAGTCGTTCAACACGACATCATCATTAACAGTTAGTCTGCCCCTTTCCGATTGCATTTTCATAATTCTTGATATTTCATCGAGGGTAAATTCTCCCTCAACAAACCCAATATCAAATTTAGAATGCTCAATATAAGTTGCTGCAATTTTTTCAAAAACCCTTTTACAAAAGGGTGTAACAAAATTGTCAGCGGTGAGCCTTTCAAGGCAAGCCTTCAAATGCTCTTCTTTCAATAACATCAAACCAAGTATCGCTTCCTCTGTTTTATTAGCTTTTACGTTGGACACGCTCTCAGGATTAACTCTATCGCCAATGCCAATGCCCTTTCGATAAAGTTCAGAAACCTCACCCTTTTTTTCTTTATTTATGTTACGCTTAATCAAAGCATTAACATCCTTAGATATAGTTTCCGAAGGAATATCTAACAGCTTTGACAGCTTGCGACAATAAAGCTCTCTCTCAATTTCTGAAGGATATGCGGAAATCACCGCACAAAGCTCCCTTGATGCTTTAATTTTGTCATTAATATTGCTAATGTCATATTTCGCAAGCGCTTTATCACACTCAAATTCAAATCTTGATTTTGATGAGTTTAACAATGTTGAAAACTTACCTGGACCATTTTTCTTAATATACTCATCAGGGTCCTTGGCATTATCCATTTTTAAAATTTTTACGTCAATGCCAACTTCTTGAAGTAAATTAAATGCTTTGTCCGCAGCCTTTTGTCCGGCTGCGTCACTGTCGTAAGAAATAACAACTTTTTTTGTATAGCGGGAGAAAATGCGAGCTTGCTCACCTGTGATGGCTGTACCCAAGGTGGCAACAGCATTTTCAAAACCGGCAGCATGAAGTGCGATAACATCCATATAGCCTTCACACAGAATTAGCATATTCTCGCAATGATTTTTAGCAAAATTAAGAGCGAACAGATTTTTGCTTTTTTTGAAAGCGGGAGTGTCGGAAGTGTTCAAATACTTTGGCAACGAATCATCCATAACTCGACCGCCAAAGGCAACTACATTGCCGGTAACGTCAATAATAGGAAAAATAACTCTGTTTCTAAAATAGTCAAATGCTGCACCTGTTTTTTGGCTTTTGCCGCACAAGAAGCCAACAATCATTTCCTCATCCGTGTATCCAAGCTTTTTCAAATGATCATGTAATGCGCCAAAGCTGTTGGGAGCATAACCGAGTTGAAAATGGTTAATTACCGACATGGAAAGCTTACGCTTTTCCATCAAATATTCTCTTGCCATTTTTCCGGTGCTCTCATCAAGCAAAGATTTCTTGAAAAATTCAAGAGCCGCCTTGTTCATTTCTAAGACTCTTTGTCTGCCTACTTCCTTCTTACCGTCGGCTCTTGTTTGCTCTTCGGGAAGCTTGATGCCACTTCTCTCTGCCAAAACGCGGACCGCTGACATATAGTCAAGATTTTCCATACGCATAATGAATGTTATGGCATCCCCTCCTGCACCGCAGCCAAAGCAATAAAATGACTGCGTTGGCGGAAAAACAGTAAAGGAAGGTGTTTTTTCACTATGAAAAGGACAGCTGCCGTTAAAATTGGAGCCTGCTCTTTTCAAATTAACGTAAGACGAAACCACCTGTTCAATATTATTTCTGAACTTAATTTCTTCAATTATTTCGGGAGATAACATCATAGACCTCTCCTCCAGTTACTGGGAACGTACAGCTCTCTGAAGCGATCAATTGCAAATCTATCGGTCATGCTTGCTAAAAAATCACAAACACAACGCTCCTTAGACTCGCGCTGAGTGTTCTTAAAATAAATGTAGGGCATTTCAATAGGATTTTTAAGATAGTAATCAAATAAAATCCTTAACATTTCAATCGCCTTTTCCTCTTCACCCTTTATTTGTTTATTGTAATAAACTCTGTCAAACAAAAAAGCTCTCAATTCCATCGTTGCTTCGGCAATTTCTTCGGACATTTTGATATAGGGCTTGTCCATGCTTTCTTGGATAATTGACGTAACCATATTGTTTATGCGTTCACTATGGCCTTTTCCGAGAGTTTTTATAAGCTCCTTTGGAATATCGTCAATGGACAATATCTTTGCGCGTATTGCGTCATCAATATCGTGATTTATGTATGCTATTCTATCCGCAAGCTTTATTATTCTGCCCTCAAGTGTTGATGCTTCGTTTTCTCCTGAGTGATTTAAGATGGCATCCTTTACTTCCCAAGTAAGGTTCAAGCCATCTCCGTTATTCTCAAGCTTTTCAACAACGCGAATACTTTGTTCATAGTGTGTAAATTTCTTATCAAAAAAGCGTTGCATAGCCTTTTCACCGGAGTGACCGAATGGCGTATGACCAAGGTCGTGTCCAAGGGCAGCAGCCTCACAAAGATCCTCATTTAAGCGTAATGCTCTTGCAATAATTCGTGCGATTTGAGCAACCTCTAAAGTATGAGTCATTCTTGTTCTGTAGTGCTCGTCCTCCGGGAAGAAAAACACTTGTGTTTTGTGCATTAATCGGCGGAATGATTTAGAGTGAATAATACGGTCTCTATCACGTTGAAATTCAGTTCTGTTTGGGCACTTTTGACAAGGAACAACCCTGCCACGAGTATCGGACGTGCGAAATGCAAACTCAGACAAATACTGCTTTTCTCTTTCGCAAAATAAATCAGCGACTGTCACTTTTATTCCCTCCTTAACATCACTTCTTGCACATTATGCTCAAAATTACAGTATAAATATAAATACGCAAAAAAAGCTAAAAATACTTTTTTTGCGTAAATAATATTATTTGCTATCAATTCTTTTGCCTTTAATAGTTGGAACAACCCGTCCTGAAAATGCATCAACAATTTTTTCGATAAATTTTTTGCAATCCTCTTCTTTAACAGAAAAATCAATTGATACCTCGTCTTCAAAAACGGTATTGTCTAAAATAACGTCAAAGTTACTTAGTTCGGTGTTCATCCTACCGTAATCTGAGTAAGAGCATTTTACAGTCATTTCAATATAAGGCTCAAATACAGCTTCCCCTCCGGCATCCAACGCCATGGAAGCAGCGGATGAATATGCTCTAACCAAACCACCTGCACCTAAGAGAATTCCTCCGAAATAGCGAGTAACTACCACCAATACATCTGTTATTCCCGACATTCGGATTGAATTTAAAACAGGCATGCCCGCTGTCCCCTGCGGCTCACCGTCATCGGAATATCTGGCTATATCTTCACCAATCATATAAGCATAAACATTGTGGGTAGCATCGGCATATTCCTTCTTTTTCGCTTTGATGATAGCAAGCGCTTCCTCTTCTGATTTTACAATTGCAGAATAGCCGATAAATATTGATTTTTTCTCTACAAATTCAACAACAGCATTCTGCCTAAGTCGTTTAATTTTTTTATCTGCCATATCAGTACCTATTTGAGAAATTTGGCAAAAATACCCTTTGCCTTCTCGTCAACCCAAGCATATACAAGTGTACCGTTGTCCGTATATTCGGTATTAATTACCTCTGACATTCTGTAAAGGGAATTTAAAGCACTTTGCTCTGAATACGGAAACATAAAATATTCTCTGGTTTTTCCAAATCTGCAAAGAGCCTCAAGCTGTGAAATCAGCTCATCATAACCTGTTTTTTCTTTAACGGAAACGCTAACTACTCTGCCGCGTCCGCCATTATAAAATCTTAAATCATACTGTCTTTCGGCAGAACATTTGTCAATCTTATTGAACACATACAAAATAGGCTTGTCTGTTGCACCTAAGCTTTGTAAAATATTCTCAGTAACCGCCATATGCTCAGCGCATTCATCATCGGAAGCGTCAACTACATTAATGAGAAAATCACAATATACCGCTTCCTCAAGGGTTGATTTAAAGGCGTGTACCAAATGATGCGGAAGCTTTCTTATAAAACCGACGGTATCGGTCACAAGCATTGAAATTCCGCTTGGAAGCTCAAATTTTCTTGTTGTAGGGTCAAGTGTAGCAAACAGCTTGTCCTGCGCAAGAATGCCTGCGTCTGTCAAAAGATTTAATAGGCTGGATTTTCCAGCATTAGTATAGCCGACAATACAAGCCTTAGGTATTGTGCTTCGTTCGCGTGAAGCACGCATTGTTTGTCTGTTCTTTTCAAGCTCACGCAGTTCATTTTGCAACAGTGCAACTCTTGAAGCAAGACGGCGCCTGTCAATTTCAAGCTTGCTTTCACCGGGGCCTCGCGTACCAATGCCACCTCCGAGACGTGACATATCCTTACCCTTACCAATTAGCCTCGGAGCCGTATATTTTAACTGTGCAAGCTCTACCTGTACCTTGCCCTCGGCACTGGTTGCGTGAAGCGCAAAAATGTCAAGAATGAGCATGCTTCGGTCAACAACGTTACATTCAACCTCATTTTCGATATTTTTGATTTGAGCAGGGGTTAATTCGCTGTCAAAAATAACTGTGTCAATATCATTATTATTGCAAAAATCCTTTAATTCCTCAAGCTTTCCGCTACCGATACAGGTTGCAACATCGGGAACGTTTTTCATCTGTGTTAGCCTTGCTACAGTCACAGCGCCAGCAGTATCAGCCAATCGCTCAAGCTCGCATAATGACCTATTACACTCTTCCTCACCACCCTGAGGGAAAATACCTACCAAAACCGCTTTAGTCATCTTTTCCATACTAATTGCTCTGCTCCTTTCCAAGAGATGTTAAAACTAAAAGGGTAAGAAACTTTAAAAAGCGTTCTTACCCAATTTAATCATAAATTATTTTGCGCTGTTAAGACGCTTCTTAAACTTATCAACACGTCCGCCAGCATCAACAAATTTCTGCTTACCTGTGAAGAAAGGATGGCACTTAGCACAAATTTCAACAGAGATATCGCCTTTTGTTGTCTTTGTAACTACTGTGTTACCGCAAGCGCACTTAATTGTTGCTTCTTTGTATTCCGGATGAAGTCCCGCTTTCATTATTTTCACCTCTTTAGTGTAAAAGTATTAATTTTCGATTAATTATACACCACAGCATTTCAAAAGTCAAGCATTTTTTAAAATATTTTTAAATTTTCGTTTCTATTTCCTTTTTTAACCGCTTCATTATCTTTTTTTCCAATCTTGAAATATATGATTGGGATATTCCAAGCATATCAGCCACCTCTTTTTGTGTATATTCCTTGCCATTGTTTAAGCCAAAGCGCAATTCTATTATTGTTTGTTCCCTCTTGCTTAGCTTTGACACCGCCTCGTGAATTATTTTTTTATCTTCACTTGTTTCAAGGTCCTTGTAAACCTCATCCTCGTCTGTTCCCAGCACATCAGACAGCAAAAGCTCATTTCCATCCCAATCAGTGTTTAACGGTTCATCAATTGACACTTCTACACGACGGTTACTGAATTTTCTTATATACATTAATATTTCATTTTCTATACAGCGCGATGCGTATGTTGCAAGCTTAATATTTTTGTCAGACCTGTAAGTATTGATTGCCTTTATCAGACCGATTGTTCCAATAGATGTCAAGTCATCCAAGCCTATACCAGTATTTTCAAATTTTTTCGCTATGTAAACTACAAGTCTCAAATTATGTTCAATAAGCTTTGATGATGCTGCAGGGTCACTTTCGATGCTATCGATAATTGATTGCTCATCCTCAGGTGACAACGGGGGTGGAAGATGCTCAGTTCCATTGATATAATAGACGCCCTTATAACTTTTTTTACCGAATAACAGTTTATTTAAAATTCCTTTAATTCTAAATATAATACCCATTTTTCTCCTTATACTAATCCGCTTGGTACGAGAGCCTCGCATCCATTAAAGCTTTCATTTTTTACTGTTGCTACTATCGCATTAATTGGTTTTCCGTTAATTGTTAGTTCACGAGGGACCACTCCCTTTACAATGCCGCTTCCGTTAACATCATTGTAAGGTATGTATTTTTTTAATAGCTCGTTTGATTTTAAAATCTCAGCTCCGACTTTACTTTCCTCGGTGATTAGTATTACTTTTTTGCCGGAAAGTGGCTCTGTTAGCAAATTTCCGCTGTCGCACATTCCTCTAAGCTTGTACAAATCATCGAAAATTTTCACACAGATTTCAACGGTTTTAACATCTTTTTTGCTACATAGCATTCTACTAAAAATCATTGCTGAAATTGCAGTCAACGCAATTATTATAAAAATTCTTGCAAAGCTGTATGTCCCCTCAAAAGAATATGATTTTATGATGCTTCCTAAAACTCTGTTCAAAAAGGTATATAGTAGGCTCATAATTCCACCAAGCATTGCATTGACAAAGATAAATATCATTGTTGTAAAGCAAAGATGCCTTACGCTAACAAAGTAAAAAGCAATTAAAACCATTATTAATGCTACAGCTATGCTTATAAAAACCGATGCCGCCGTATCTTTATTCAGCAAAACATCAACAACACCGTAAAGCGCTCCTAATGCAGCAGATAAAACCATTCTTATCTTGTTTATGCGCAAATGCAATAACAATGAGCTAATGAATAAAGCTAAAAAATCCATACTAAAATCAATAGCCAACATTATGTCAACATATAAAATCAATTAAACACGCCCTTTCGCATTAATAATATCAAATAACAAGTGCGAAAACGGTCACCTTATGTAAGCGTTTGTTAGTTTTGTAAAAACTTTTCGACATAATTGCTATTGAAAATTTCAACAAACAGTGTTATAATTAATAGAAAATATTTTTCGGAGGATACTATGAACAGACCACCAAGGCCGATTGAATACGAATCTATTCCTAAGCCTAAAAGCTTAAAGCAAGTGCCAGGTTATGTGGGCAAGCTAGTTAAAGGTTTCTTTTCGAGATATGCTTACATATTTAAGTTAGTATGGGAAGCAAGTCCGCTTACATTATTTGCTATGTCTATCTCATCGATTTTGACGGGTATATTCCCTGTTCTCGGTGCATACATAACAAAAAAAATTATCGATTCAATTACCATAGCATTTAATTTTTCCACAGGTCTTGACACAACCCAGGGTGCTGATGCAATTTTAAGTACAATTATTTTTTGGATAGTTTTCGAGTTATTCTATTTGATTTCCAAAAGCGTTGTAACTACTATCAATGGCGCCATTGTGAGCCTTTCGGGAGAAAAGGTATCAAACCATATTAAGTGCAAAATAATTACAAAGGCAAAGTCAATAGACATTGCACAGTTTGATTTGCCGGAATTCTATGAAAAGTTTGAAAATGCAAGCCGCGAAGCAAGCTTTCGTCCAATACAAATATTAAGTACAACCTTCACAATGATAAGCAACATCATTTCTATGGTTTCATTTATAATTGTATTGTTTGCTCTTAATCCGTTAGCTCCCTTGATAATTCTGATTTTCGCTTTGCCGGCAGCTATCGTGAAATTTGTTTACGGAAGAAAAAACTTTTTGTATGCGCGTCGTAGCTCTAAGGAAAGACGTCATATGGAATATTTTTCTCGTCTTATGACGGATAAAGACCTTGTAAAAGAGGTAAGAATTTTTAACTTATCCGATACTTTCATTGGAAAATTCAAAGCAACATTTGCAAAATATTATCGCGGTCTAAAAAAGCTTGTGGTACACGAAAACATTTGGCATATCGTTATTTCCGTTGCAACCGGAGTTGTCAACTCTGCACTGTTTTTGTACGTTGGATATCAAGTGCTTTACGGAAACGGTAATTTTACCATCGGTGACTATACCCTCTACTCCGGCTCTCTTACGTCAATCTTAAGCTGTGTAAGCGCCGTTGTAACCGCTACCGCTACTATCTATCAAGGTACATTATTTATAGATAATATGATGGAATTCAATAAGGTCGAATCAAAAATTGTACCTATTCAAGCCCCGGCACTTGATGTAAACCGTCACATTGCTCATGAAATTGAATTCAGAGACGTATGCTTCTCATACCCCGGTAGCGATAAACAAGTAATTAAAAACGTCAGCTTTAAGCTTAAGCCCGGTAGCACAACCGTTTTAGTTGGTTTAAACGGAGCCGGCAAAACGACACTGATTAAATTGATGACGCGTTTATATGACCCAATAAGCGGTGTTATCCTTTTAGACGGTGAGGACATCAGAAAATACGATTTGAGCCAGCTTTATCAAATATACGGTACGATTTTCCAGGATTTTGGAAAATATGCCGTAAACGCTGACGAAAATATATATTTCGGTGATGTAAATCACGAAATTGATGAAGATCGAATTATAGATGCTGCACAAAACAGCGGCGCCTCGGTATTTATTGAAAAAATGCCAAAGAAATATAAGACTCCTCTTATGAAGTTTTTTGAAGATGACGGCACAGAGCTTTCAATCGGTCAATGGCAAAAGCTCTCTGTTGCAAGAGCATTCTATTCTGACTCTGATATAATGATTTTAGATGAGCCCACCGCTTCCCTTGATGCCTTAGCAGAACAACAAATTTTCCAGCAGTTTGAAAAGCTTACAAGGGGCAAGACTTCAATTTTCGTATCTCACAGGTTATCAAGTGCAACAACCGCTGACAACATTATAGTTTTAGAATACGGTCAAATTGTTGAAGAAGGCAATCACAAGGACCTTATGCAGCTTGGTGGCAAATATTATGAGTTGTTCTCAACGCAAGCAAAGCGTTATATTGAAAGTCAAGAACAGATCTAACAAATAAAAACAAGGCAATTAGTAGACCTCTTTAGGTTCACCGATTGCCTTATTTTTATGTTAATATTCAAGCACCGAAGGGCTTATATAGTATTTGTCACCACTGTAAATAATGAGCTTTTCTCGTCCTGCCCGCCTACAATGATAATTTATCTCTTGCACCATCTCCAAGAAACAATTCTCAGCATCACCTGTAAACTCGAAATAGCTGCAAATATCATACGAAGTAAATTGTTTCCCTGGGTTATAAAGCAGAATTTTAATTGCCTTTAGTTGTTTTGGTGTCATATGAATATAGGCCCCACCCATTGTAAACTTTTTGCCCTCTAAGCCTAAAATACCGAAAATTTCTCTTCCTTTACCGTAAGGGCAATTCTCATCATATATCTCCATAATTTTCTTTGCAGTCGTTTTATCGTATGGAATTACCTTTATCCACGAGGGAACCTTTATTGACAAATTATTTTTGGCAACTACACATATAGTATTTTCATTTTTTATCTTGCCTATCTGTTCCACAGTCGGATTTATGTATGCAGTCAAAAAGGGCTTAGTTATATATTCAGCATCATCAATGGATTGCTCCGAAACGTAATACTTTTTCATAAATATAGATAAAAGTATATCATGTCTTGCCCATTGATTATTTCCTAAGATTAATATCATTTTTTCCTCCAATGTAATATTTTCATCAACAAAAAAATAGTATTTAGTAAGACTATTTTCAAGGAGATTATAAATGTTTATTTATTCCATTAAGGCTTCATCGTTAAAATTTTTTGGCGTAATAGCCGTAGCACTTGTTACTCTTTTAGCATTAGCTTTTTTAATTCCCGGTTATTCCACAAGCACCACGAGAGAAATAGCGTTATTAAATGAAAATATTTCCTTCGATAACGTAAAAAATACAAAGGATGCTGTTGATTTTCTAAGTCAATATGGTTGGACCGTGGAAAATGAACCAATAGAAGAGTGCGAAATTACAATTCCAAGTGAGTTTGACAAGGTTATTTCTTCATACAATGAAATACAAAAGCAACAAGGCTTGGATTTAACAAAATACGCAAAGAAAACCGCAAAACGGTACACTTTCAAGATTAATAACTATCCTGATTATAGCGGAACTGTGTACGCAAACGTAATAGTATACAGAGATAAAGTGATAGCAGGAGACATTTGCACTGCTGATGCTAAGGGCTTCATACATACTCTTCCGATGCCTACCATAAAATAGTTTATCATATTTTCAAGAAAAAGCAAGGTTTTTCCTTGCTTTTGTTCTTTTTTAAGCATATTGCGAATACATTACTAAAAAAGGAGTTTAAAAATGCAGTGTATTTTAAATTATGAAAGAAGAATGGACAGC
>JAZSGX010000063.1:0-7285 GCA_045532975.1 Eubacteriales bacterium
AAAAAAGAGGGGAACTTGCAAAATTTGTAAGTTCCCGTCATTATTTACATCTAAAAATAATAGTAAAATAAAGGTTTTAGTGTAAGGGGTATCTGTTTTTGGTCTGTGCTTATTGCAACACCCCCCTTTAAATTGAGTTAATTAACACTGTGAGTCGTTGAGCCAAGAGTAACTGAAATAACGGAGGAATCCTCAATCAAAACCGAAACAGAGGAATATTCACTTCCCGAAATTGGGTCAACGCGTGATGAATTTAGCGGAAAATAAACACTGAGTCTGTCGTTTTCGAGCAAAAACGCTTCAAAGCTGCCATCAAAATTAAGATCCTTTAAGGCATCAAAAAGCTTTTCCGCCATTGACACACTAAGCTTTGAGGCTTTAAGCTTTTCAAGAGTAACAGAGCCCTTGTATTTTTCAATAACAAAATCAGGCTTTTCAATGGTAATTCTGCCATAATTCAGATACAGGGTTTCCATTCTTTCTTCGCTGTGGTAATTTTTGGTAACGTAAGCGTAGTAAATCAAATCCCCGTCAGCAAAGCCAAATTCCGCATAGCTATTTTCGTCATATTTGTATTTATACGTTTTAGTAGTGTCATTATATACGAAATTGTCAAACCTGTATCCTTGAAATTTGTCTTTTTGGGATTGGCTGTTTTTCGTAGCAGAATTTATGTAGTAGTCAGCGGTAAAAACGTGGTCCTCTTCTCTCCAGCTCAAAGAGCTGTTTTTATCATAATCCGTATATTCGATGCCGTTTACTGTAGTGAAGGAAGAAAAAGCCTCAGGGGAAAGAGCTGCCTTTAGCCCATCGTAATCAACAACGGAAACACAAACCTTGTAAAGTGGGTCCCCACAAAGATAGCAAACACCCGATATTGCAACAGTACTGCTTGAGGAAGTGCTTTTGTTGATTTTAACATGCGACCAGTAGTGACCTGCCTCGTTCAATTCACATTTTGTTTCAGGAGCTGTTGCGTCACCGCTTTCACTGCCTCCCGTGTCTGAAGGATATGAAACAGAGGAATTAGTGCTTTGCGGTTCACTGCTTTGGGTGTGAGCATGGGAATTATCGCCACTTCCTTGGGTATTTTCAGTGTCGTCACCGCAGGAGCAAAGCATCAAAAACAGACACATCACCCCACAAAATAGTAAAAACAGTCTTTTTTTCATTATAAAAACCTCATTAAATTTTATATGATAATTATACCACAAAAAGCAAACAAATGCAATAAGATTGCTTGAAAAATACAGATGCGTGTGATATACTTAAAATATAAAATTCAAGGAGAAATAAAATGGACTTTAATAAATCAATATTTGAAAACAGACAGGAAAGAAAATATCCCTTTTTGGCAGCCCATCGCGGTGTTTGTGGGGCTAATATTCCCTGCAACTCAATAGCTGCCTATAAAATCGCATTGGCGCAGGGAGCTGACGTTGTAGAAATTGACGTTTCAAAATCAAAGGATGGGGAATATTTTGTGTTCCACCCTTGGATGGAGCCACAGTTTTTAAAGTCACAGTACCTTTGGGAGCTAACCGCTGAGGAGATAAAAAATCTCCGCCTTTTAAATCAAGACGGAGTTAAAACAAGCTACTGCGTACCAACCCTTGAGGAGGTTTTGCTTCTCTTAAAGGACAAGGTTTACATAAACGTAGATAAATTTTGGACAGACGTTGAGGGTATTTCTAAAATAATACGCAAGTGCGGTGTTGAAAAGCAGGTTATCGTTAAAACTCACCTTGAGGAAAAAAGCCTTGACGAGGTTGAAAAATTCGCTCCTGACTTTATGTTTGTGCCAATGGTATGGACAAAGGACGAGGTAACGGAAAAATTAAGCAAAAGAAATATAAATCAAATCGGAGTTGAAGTTCTTTTCGGTAATGACGACGCCCCTTGTATTTCCAACGAATATATAAAGGAAATGCACGATAAGGGAATGCTCATTTGGACAAACTCCATAATCTACAATGAAGCTGAGGTTATAGCAGGCGGCCACAGTGACGACTATTCTCTCCACACAAGCGCAGACAATGGCTGGGGCTGGCTCATTGATAAAAATATCGACTTTATTCAAACAGACTGGCTCTTAATGCTCAAAAACTACATAGCTTCCCGCAAAGACAATTAATGCTGTTGCCTTAAAATGTAAAATTATCAATCCCCCCTTCGGTAAAACCGATACCCCCCTTGCTCCAGAGGGGGCGGAGAAAAACAAAATTGGCTTTCGTAGGGTGGGGGCTTGCTCCCACCGAAAAATGAAAATGCAAGACGTAGGGGCGAGCATTGCTCGTCCGCAAAAACAATTCAACCAAAACAAAAGACAGAGAATCCTTCAAAATTCTCTGTCTTTCTTTTGTTATTCTTCGGAAAATGCGCTTCTTCCAACTCCGCAGAGGGGACAAACAAAATCCTCGGGCAAATCCTCAAACTTTGTGCCGGGTGCAATACCCTTTTCCGGGCAGCCCTCTTCCTCGTCATAAACGTAACCGCAAACGTCACAAACATACTTTTTCATAATTAAATCTCCCTTTCAGTATTATATTCTTTCAAAATCAGCATATCCATGCTTGCAAAGAGGACAAACAATATCGTTTGGCAGCTCCTCGCCCTCATAAATATATCCGCAAATTTTACAGACGTAACCCTGCTTACCCTCTGTTTCAGGCTTTGGCTTAACATTTTCAAGGTAATAGGTATATGTCATAGTCTCCTTGTCGGACACTACCCTTGCCTCTGTCACAGAGCAAATAAACAACCCGTGGGTGTCAAGGTCAACATAATCCTCAACCTTCAAGGACATAAAGGAATTAATATGCCTCGGCAGGAAAACAAGACCGTTATCGGAGCGAAGCGGCTCACAGCCCTCAAACTTATTAACGTTTCTTCCGCTTCTAAAGCCAAAGGATTCAAAAACCTTAAATGGCGCATCTGTTGTCAAACAGTTGATATTCATTTTTCCCGTCTGCTTAATAACGTGGTGGGAATAGTTGTCCTTTGAAATTGCCACCGCTACTCTGTTTGGTGAGCTTGTTACCTGTGTTACAGTATTTACAATCAAGCCGTTGTCCTTTTTGCCGTCATTTGATGTAACAACGTAAAGACCATATCC
The DNA here is from genome assembly GCA_045532975.1 of Eubacteriales bacterium. GTDB lineage: Bacteria > Bacillota > Clostridia > Oscillospirales > CAG-272 > RGIG2000. The sequence continues at coordinate 3,116 of JAZSGX010000063.1, forward strand.
GATTTTAAATAGCGCGCTCAAATCGTTTTTGTTAGCCAAGCTATCGTTTTGCGCCACATATTCCTGGCAAAGCTCCTTTGCTAAATCGTCTAACTGTTTAGCGCTTTCCTCATTCAGCGCAGACATTATTTTAACCGTTGTGTCAGTAAAGGTGATATTTTTGCTTTTTGCAAAAAGCTCCTTCATAACACGCGCCGCCATAGGCGCCCAGCTACCGTTTTCAATGAGAGCCACCGTTCTGTTTTGATAATTTCTCTCGGTCAAGTGGTTGATAAACTCACGCATAAACGGGAAAATTTCCGAATTATAGGTGGTTGTTGCCAAAACAAGCTTAGAGTATCTGAAGGCATCCTCAACCGCCTCTGCCATATCTGTTCTTGCCAGGTCGTGGATAACTACCTTAGGACATCCAAGGGCGCGTAGCTTTTCCGCAAGCTGGTTAACCGCCCGCTTAGTGTTTCCGTAAACGGAGGTATAAGCAATCACAATACCCTCGTCCTCAGGCTGGTAGCTTGACCAAATATTGTAAAGATTTATATAATAGCCGAGATTTTCCGTCAAAACAGGACCGTGCAATGGGCAAATTTTTTCAATATCAAGACCCTGTGCCTTCTTTAAAAGGTTTTGCACCTGTACACCGTACTTGCCCACAATTCCGATATAATATCTTCTCGCCTCGCAAGCCCAATCCTCGTCAGCGTCAAGAGCGCCGAATTTACCAAAGCCGTCAGCAGAAAAAAGCACCTTGTCATAGGAATCATAGGTCACAATAACCTCAGGCCAGTGTACCATAGGCGCGCCCACAAAGCTAAGCACGTGCTTTCCTAAATTAAGGGTGTCCCCCTCACTAACTATTATGGCTCTGTCGGAAAAATCAATACCGAAAAATTGCTTCATCATAGCAAAAGCCTTTTGGGACGAAACAATTTTAGCCTGCGGATAGGCTCTTATAAAGTTGACAATGTTGGCAGAATGGTCAGGCTCCATATGCTGTATAACCAAATAGTCAGGCACACGCCCCTCAAGAGCCTGCTGTAAGTTGTCAAGCCACTCGTGTGTAAAGGACGCGTCAACCGTGTCCATAACCGCAATTTTATCGTCTAAAATAACGTAGGAGTTGTAGGACATACCGTTTGGCACAACGTATTGCCCCTCAAACAAATCAATTTTGCGGTCATTAACTCCAACGTACTTAATATCCTTTGTAATGTTCATTTCATACCTCAATATAATATTTACCGAATAAGCAAGCTTATTCCTAAAAAATATTTTATCATAAATCAATATTTTGTGTCAATAGAAAAAATATGACAAAAAAAGCACGGCAACCAAAAGAATGCGAAAAGAAAAAAGACAGGGGACGGAAAAGACAGGGGACGGTGGTATGTCTTAAAAAAGACAGTGTATTCTTTCAACATTATCTCTGATTGGTGGCGCGCCTAAACAATAATGGCGCAAAAAGAGGGATTTCTCCTCTTGAATTTTGCGAGACAATGAGTACGAACATAGCCTCCACTTGTGAGGGGAGGGGGACCGCTTGCGGTGGAAGGGTAGATAATATGAGAAACAAAATTGTTCAACCGGGATGCATTTCCTTACGGAAATGAGTCGCGCCAAGAGGAACGTAAAACGAACACCAACGTTTTACGTTCTTTTTATTTTTAGTGCAATTCGGTAAAATTCTTAAAAATTTAAGCAACGCTTAAATGAAATTTTAGAGATACTCTCTTTTATTTGGTAAAATCGTGTTGTATAATGAAGGTACAAAAGTGCTTTTGAATGATTTTTAGGAGGTTGTTTATGAATATCGGAACAACTATAAAAAATGCTCGTAGAAAACTTAATATGACACAGGAACAATTAGCTGAATACTTAAATGTATCAATCAGTGCAGTATCACAATGGGAAAGTGATAAAACATCACCAGATATTACTATCATACCATCAATTTGCAATCTTTTAGATATTTCTGCTGACGAATTGCTTGGAGTAGATATTTTAAAAAAGCAAGAAAGAATTGATGCAATTGATAAGAAAGCAACGGAATATACTGTTGTAGGTAAAAACGAAGAGGCTATAAAAATTCTTCGTCGTGGGTTAGCGGAATTTCCAAATAGCTATCATCTTATGGCTTTGCTGTTAAGTGAATTGTGGTCAAATAGACAAATTGAGGGCAATTTAGACGAAGCAATCGCACTTGGAGAAAAAATACTTAATGAATGCACTGATGAAGAGGATAGACAAACAGCTATTCAAATCTTGTGCTTTAGTTACCCTGAAGAAAAAGCGGCAAAGCTTGCAGTAAAAATGCCAAACATTGCTCTGACTTCTCAAGCTTTACTTTCCAGAGTTTATAAGCAAGGGGATAAGCGTTTTGAAAAACGAAAGGATTTCGCTGTAAGCTTGATTAGTATGGCTATTTCTGAAATTCACACAATAAATACAAAACTTGATAACGGGAGCTGGGCTTATACAATTGATGAAGAAATATCTATTTGTAAAAAAGCACTATCTTTGATAGACGTTCTTTTTGAAAACGGAGATTATGGTGAGTACAGTATAAATGTAATTGAAATATATTATCAAATTACAAGACTATATTGTAAAAAAGGTGATACTGTAAATGCTCTTGGTTATTTTGAAAGAGTTGTGAGAGAAGTAATAGCTTTTGACACCGAATATGATAAAAATAAAAAGCATACGTCTTTGTTATTTAGAAATGATGCGTATGACGGATTCGGTTTTAGCTACACGCACAATGAATCGTTTGACATAATTGAAAATGTTGACAAGCAAAATGAATTTGACATTATTCGTGATACGGACAAATTCAAGGGGCTTTACGCAAAATTAAAAGAGGTTGCATCTGAAAACAGAGATTTCGAAAGATATAGACCACTATAATGGAATGGCGAGTGCTGATTTTTTCAGCACTCGCTTAACTATATTCACTTGACAAATTTTGCACTTTATGATAATATACCTTTGGGAGTCATCCAACGCAGGCTTGCCTGTGTGTACGGTGGCGGTTATGCTCTTTTCACTAAACTGAAAGGAGTTATTCTTTGCTCCTTTCAAATACATATCCGGGGTCCTCGAGCCGAGTGTGCGAGGCTTGGGGTTCTTGGTAGAAAGGAGTGGTGCGATATGAATTGTTTATACGCACCTTTATTGTATGTTTGTTACATACAGCGATATGTTTGCCTTCGTTATTATGTTGGCAACAATAATTGCTATATTTTTAAACAAAAAACGATAATAAAGAAATAATCGCCTTCTGGTTCCAAGAGAAAGGCGATTAATTTCGTAAAACTTTTGAGAGCTAACCGTCATCGGATGGCTCTTTCTGTTTTTATTATAAACGCATTGACTTGAAATGTCAATACCTTTTAAAAAATATTGTAAGACATTGGTCATTATTACGAGCTTGCGAGTAACAAGGTTCTGCGTAGCAGGTTCTTATAACCGTTAGTTATGGATTTGTCAATATATTTTTGAAAAGTCTTTTAATTCGTTATTTCTTATTAAGTTATTTGATTATTTTTTCAATAATAACGACACCTTCGGGATGTTGGTCTTGTAGTGGATGCGTTTGCATTTCTTTTATTGCCCAACCATTGTCAAGATAATCATTTATAATGTTCGCACTTTTTTCATCCCTAAATTGAAAATACAAAATTTTCTGCTTTTTTATAGGCGTTGCTATACCTAACAAATAATCGACAGTGGTTTCAAAATATGAAGCTATTACAGGCAACATATCTATATTGGGTTGAGAAATATCGTTCTCCCATCTGCTAATGATTTGAGGTGAAACATTAAACACCTCTGCTATCTGTTCTTGTGTTAAATTTTTATCTTTGCGTAATACTTTAAATGTTTCTGCAAATTTCATATTGGGAACTCCTTAAATGTTTCTGACAACAGTATAGCACAAAACACATTAAAATTGAAATCGTTTTTTGAGAAAAGAACTCAACAAAAATGTGAATTTCTATGAATGGCATACGAGTAAGTATAATAAACTACAAATATTGAAATTATAGAAAGGGAATATCCAACAAAATTAGACAACTCTAATTGATTCAAAGCAAATGCGGAAAAATAAATCAAGGACAGCTTTGAATTTTCAAATAAAATGCTTATCGAAAGAACAATAAACAATGCAAT
>JAZSGX010000048.1:0-31808 GCA_045532975.1 Eubacteriales bacterium
TGAGGTGTTTGCTGTGGAATCTAAAGCTAATATTTTCATTCCCTTACCTCCACCGTAATTTTTCTGCCCTCGAAATTCTCTCCCTCTTTTTCAATAGTGACGCGTATAGCATCGCAAGGGATAGACTCGGGGATGTTTTCGCTCCACTCTACCACGCAAATACCGTTTTGCACATAATCGTCAAAGCCTATGGAATATAGCTCGTCCTCGTCGTTTATGCGGTAAACGTCCATATGGTAAAGGGGAATTTCTCCATCATATTTATTTACAACCGTGTATGTGGGGCTTTTTACCCTTGCACAAGGGGCAAGCACCGAGGCAAGACCGCGGACAAATGCAGTTTTGCCAACGCCCAAGTCCCCGTACATAGCCACAAAGGTAGGCTTACCCTTATTTAAGCCAAGAGCAAGCTCACGCCCAACACCCTCGGTTTCTTCCACACTTTTTGTATGAAATTCCTTTTTCATATTAGAACAGTCCTGTTATCTTTCCGTCATTATCTACATCAATCTTTAATGCCGCAGGAGCCTTAGGTAAGCCCGGCATTGTCATAATAGAGCCTGTCAAAACAACGATAAAGCCGGCACCCGCAGAGAGCTTAACCTCACGCACGGTCATTGTAAAGCCTGTGGGTCTGCCTAGCTTTGTTTGGTCATCAGACAAGGAATACTGTGTCTTTGCCATACAAACAGGGAAACGGGAGTATTCGGGGTCAAGCGCCTCAAACTCCGCAATAGCCTTTGAGGCTGCCGCGTCAAACTTAACGTCAGCCGCACCGTAAATTTCCTTTGCAACTGTTACAATCTTGTCCTTAATTGACATTTCGTCAGGGTAAAGCACGTGGAAATCAGATGGCTTTTCACAAGCGGCAACAACCTTGTTTGCAAGGTCAATACCACCGTCGCCACCCTTGGCAAACACCTCGGACAAGGCAAAGTCAGCGCCCTTGGCAATACACATTTCCTCAACTGCCTTTAGCTCCGCCTCAGTATCTGTACCAAAGCGGTTAATAGCAACAACAACAGGCACACCGTACTTTTGGAGGTTGTCAATGTGAGCCTCTAAGTTAACCGCGCCCTTTTTGAGTGCCTCAAGATTTTCGTTAACAAGGTCAGCCTTTGGAACGCCGCCGTTGTATTTAAGAGCGCGCACGGTAGCAACAAGAACTACGCAAGCAGGCTTAAGTCCTGCAAAGCGGCACTTAATATCAAAGAATTTCTCAGCGCCCAAGTCAGCGCCAAAGCCTGCCTCTGTAATTGTGTAATCAGCAAGCTTTAAGGAAAGCTTGGTTGCGCGTACAGAGTTACAGCCGTGAGCAATATTTGCAAAGGGACCGCCGTGAATTATAGCAGGAGTATTTTCAATAGTTTGTACAAGGTTAGGCTTCAAGGCATCCTTGAGCACCGCCGCCATAGCACCGTTAACGCCAAGGTCACGACAGTAGACAGGGCTACCGTCATACTTGTAAGCCACAAGAATTTTGCCAAGACGGTTCTTCAAATCGTCAATGGACTCGCTTAAGCAAAGGATTGCCATAATTTCGCTGGCAACGGTAATCATAAAATGATCCTCTCTCGGCACACCGTCAACCTTTGTACCCAAGCCAACAACCACGTTACGAAGGGCTCTGTCATTCATATCAAGCACGCGAGGGAACAAAATACGTCTTTGGTCAATACCAAGGGCGTTGCCCTGCTGAATGTGGTTGCCAATAATAGCAGAGAGCAAATTGTTTGCGGTTGTAATAGCGTGGAAGTCGCCTGTAAAGTGGAGGTTGATGTCCTCCATTGGCAAAACCTGTGAGTAACCGCCGCCTGCCGCGCCACCCTTAACGCCGAATACAGGACCCAAGGAAGGCTCGCGCAGAGCAATAATGGTTTTCTTGCCAATTTTGTTCATAGCCATACCAAGACCGACGGACGTTGTTGTCTTACCCTCTCCTGCAGGAGTTGGGTTAATGGCGGTAACAAGAACAAGCTTACCGTTTGGCTTGTCTGCCATTCTGTTAAGGAAAGCGTCTGTAATCTTTGCCTTGTAGTGACCGTAAGGCTCGTACTCCTCAGGCAAAAGACCGATTTGGCTTGCAATCTCGTCAATTCTTTTTAGTGTTGCACCCTGTGCAATTTCAATGTCAGATAACATATTCGTTTCTCCTTTTAATACGTGGGCGCACCCGCCCATTAGAATAAATTAATTATATTATATCACACCGTTTTTCTAAGTTCAATATTTTTTAAAATAATTGTTTACTTTTTTTGGAATGTGTGATATACTTTAATAACGCAATATCTACCCGTAGCCCAGCTGGATAGAGCAACAGACTCCGACTCTGTAGGTCGTAGGTTCAAATCCTATCGGGTAGGCCAAAAAAACCGACAAGCTTTGACTTGTCGGTTTTTTATTCTGCCAAAGGCTTGGTATGACATCACGCTTTAGCGTGTATAGAATTTTCATTAGGCACACATCATTGCTAAGGGTGGATTTACTATAGCTTTATGCCTTGCACTCCTTTGCTACAGTAAAACACGCGTGTTCAAATTCATATCCAATTAGCGTAAATGTTCGCACCCTAAAGCCATAAGGTATAGCAAGTTAAATTTCCGCTTTTTCCATTGACTTTTGAAAAAATCTATGTTAGAATATCCTTGCCAAACCAACTGAATATTTTTAGCAAGGCTATTTTTATCTTCAAGGGATAACTATATCCTTTTTCCGCATACTCATATTGAATTTGATAAAAATGCAAATTCCTACTGAGTGTGGCAGAAATGGTATATAGTTCTTGCTATATCAGTTGGTTTGGCGACTATCGGAGTTTGCGTTTTTTGTGCGGCTTACTTCGGTAGCCGCATTTTTTATTTTATATTTTTCGGAGGAAAAGAAAATGAGAAAAACCACATCTTTATTACTTGTTATAGTTATTGCGCTAGGCTGTTTGTTCGTCTTGTCGAGCTGTTTTTCGAGTCCGAATATATTTTCCGGAGACGAAGACTATGAATTATATTCTGGATATTGGGAAATCGCAACATACGATTTTGCAGAATTAGGTAAAATAGACGGAGATACTATAGAAGATTATGCAGAGGCATTTAATAATTACGATGAAATCATTGATTACATTCATATTTTCGGCATTAAAGATTCCGATAGTGACAAACGCATACTTACAGCAAACATACATTATTTGAATGGCAGCGGTAGCGGTATGAAAGTCATTACCTCGATTGACAACGGTATAAGAATTGGAGAAATGAATCTTATTTGGGAGAACGATCTGCTTGTAGGTGGTAACGAAAAGCTCAAAATATATCTTCAAAAAGTCGAAAAAATAGAAGATTGATTTTTGTTTTTAGCACGTTTAATCAAAGCCACCGAGATATTGTACTTGTATTATTGGAGGATTTATGTCAACAAAGGTATATAGCAGGGAACAAATTGCAAATTTTATACATAATGCGTCCGAAATGGAAAAGCGTATTCACATTTTAAATGAAACAAAAAACAGTTGTACTCAAAGCTCGAATAAAATACTGACGGATGTAAAAAAGAAGATTCAAAACATAGAGAATGAAAAGCTCAAAAAAGAAAACCTTTTCAATCGCGAAATTGGTGCAATAAAAAATTATGAGAAAAAAAAGACGTTTTCTCTAACTGCTTTTATTCAGAAAATAGAAGAGTCCTTTAAGGACATTATCAGGTTTGCTCGATTTTTATTAACAAAAGGCGTTAATTTTTCTGAACATTTATTTTCAAGAAAAAACAACGCAACGACATTTTTGGGAAGTTGTCTCTCTTTTTTTGTTTACGGATATTTGGGAATTTTTGCGTTGTTACTTCCACCGGCAACTCTGACTTTTACTTTTTTAGCAACCCCTTTTTTTCTGATTGGCAATTTTTCGACTACCCCCGGCTTTTTTATCATTATATGCTTTCTTTGTCCTTGGATTATTGCTGCCGCTATTGCTTTTATCAGAAGAACAATTCTGGAAAGCAAAAGCTGTAAAAGGTCAATTGAAACATACACGGCTTTGAACAAACATACTAAAGAGGAATTGGAAAACACGACTACCGCTCTCGCTTTGGCTAAACAGGAGTATAATCTGGCAAAAGAAAAATCGAGTTTCCTACTTCAGCAGGCAAAAATATGTGAGAACGCTTCAAAGGAAATTAACACCTTACTTCAAAATTACTACAAAGAAACAGATATAGTAAAACAGGATTTTAGGCGTGCTGACTGCGTAATAATTTTAGACTTTGCTTTTAGAAACGACTTGGTAGATACAGTCCGAGAAGGAATTAATTACTACGAAACAAAGGTGTTCCGTTATGAAATTATCAAAGGCATAAAGAATATTTGTTCTAGATTGGATGAACTTACAACAATTGTAAGTGCTCTTGGCGCTGATTTAGAATGCATAAACGAAAACATAGATAGACTTAATGCAAATTCAGAAGAAATAATATCTCAATTTTCTGTATCTATTGGACTGCAAAAGGATATGTTGGCAACTCAAAAGCTAGCTTTAGAAAGATCAAAAGCTACGCAATATGCAATTGATTCGTTAAGAGATAGCTACGTTCGGTACAATACCGGGTGGTATTAATGTCAAATCCGAAGTAAGCAACAACAAACAAAAGGATGTCAGTAGTTATTATCACAAATCAAGCCTTCTTCATAGGAGAGGGCTTTATTTGCGCAAACTTATTATGATGCAACAAACCATTTTCTCTGTAAGCAAAAACGGTGGGAGCAAGCCCCCACCGTATAGTGTTAAAGAAATTTTACGAACCCCTTAAGGTAATTATCGGAAAGATATTTTTCAATCGTTTCAGAGCCTTCGACACGATCGCCCTTTTTGGCTTTTTCGTATATTCCGTCGAAGATTGACCAACGGATTGATGACAAAATCGAGTCCTCAATCCAATATTCAAAGTGAGAATTCGGACACAGGGCTTCATGTTTTTTCATTTTGACGTACAAATCCACCCCATCGGACACGTCGTGCCAAAGGTCGGTAAACACGTAGTCAAAGGAGCCCTTTTCCATCTCGTTTTTCGCATAATCAAAGGCGTCGCTTTTGATAACGGTAATCTTTTTCCCATTTAGAAATTGAGGTAAAATATGCTTTTCAAAAAGCTTAATTACGTTTTCGTCACGCTCTATAACAGTCACGCTATCAACCTCATTTTTTTGGCTGACCATATAGGCAAAGTAGCCAATGCCAAGACCGTAAACCAATACTCTGCCCTTTGCCTTTTCAATAGGCTTTTTCATAGTTTCTATTTCATTCGGCTTAATTGCCATCCACTCCCGCCCATTTTCAAAAACGGTAGGGAAGGAAAATTTCTCATCAAAATACCCAATTTGCGGTATTTCAACATAGTCACCTGCAAAGGCAAGGTCACGGTATATAAAGCCCTCGTAGGGCTGGTAGGATTGGTAGCCAAAATCCCAATTTCCCTCTTTGGTTGTAGGTATTTCAATTTTCTCAAAAAAGGGGTTTTTCAGATACTCCTCGGCACTTAATCGCTTAACGGACTTAAAAAGATACTCTCTTTCAAGCCAATTAACCTCCGCCTCATCCTCGCTGAAAACGTTAGCAAGAAAGGAGGCAAATGCGCGCTCCTCTCCGTTTTTTTCACCGTTGGTTATCTCCTCAATTATTTCCCTTGTAACTAAGTCAGGGCAATTGTTAAGGTAAGATGCTATCAAGGAAAGAGCTTGATAGTTTCTTTCCCTGCGGTGGGCAATTTCTTCTATTCTTTTGTCAATCATTTTTCAAAGGAAGAAAGAGCCGCGCCGATAACTGTGCTGAACTGTGCGTTTTCGGGAATAACGAAATTCATATTAAACATTTTATTTAAGTTGTCAAAAAGCTCAGGTGCTTGTGATAGCTGTGTCAAATTGCCTGTCACAACAATATCCTTCAAGCCATAAGGCTTAGATGCAAAATACGCCACCATACCAACAGTTTCAAAAACCATATTGATAAGACCCAATGCGAAATCATTTTGGGTTGCGGTTTCACTGATATTGGCAAAGTTAGCCGCCGTCATATGACCGCTAAGACCTATATCCTTTTTGGAAATGTCCTTAATTTTCAAGTCGATATTATTAATATCGCCCAAGAGAGCAAGCTCGTCAATAGTTTCTACCTTGTTTACTCCCAAAATCTTTTTAGCAAGACCCACAAGTGTACCACCGCCAACTCCTGTACCACCCAAATACTCGGGGGCGTGTCCGTTTTTCGCGTGCACTAAGGCTGTTCCCGTGCCTAAGCTGACTATAATTGCCTCCTTAAGCTTTGACAGATAAAGACCGCCCAAGCCTATGCTTTTAAACTCGGGAGTATGCTCGCATTTAAGATTATAAATAGGCTTATTAACGTATGATGCGCCCACACCCGTAATCATAACCCTTTCAATATCGGAAAGTCCCAAATTGTTTGTATCGGTAAACTTACCAAATGCGCCATATATTGACGTAATGGGGTCGTCCGCTGTCACAAACATAGGGTGTATTAAATTTTTGTCACGGTCAAAGCCCACAATTTTCGTAGTGCTGCCGCCAATGTCAATTCCTACTACAACTCCCATAAATCAAGCCTCCTTGGGGATTTTTACTTATTTTACCACAATAAGCTCAAAAAATCAATAGTATAGCTTAAATATAAAAGCGCCTTCCTTGTCGAAAGGAAGGCGCGCAACGTCAATCATCATCGCTTTCACTATCTGCCAAAAGTGCGATTTCACGAAGCTTGTTTTCAAGAAGCTTTTTATCAGGCAATTGAAGTGTATAATCAGCCACCATTGCCGGAGAAAGGCTTGTGCTTAGTGCGTACTCTACAACAGTATCATCCTTTGATGTGCAAAGAATCAAACCAACGCTTGGATTTTCATTAATCTTCTTTACATCTCTATTCAACGCTTCCAAATAGAAATTAAGTTGTCCCAAATGCTCCGGTTTGAATTTTCCAACCTTTAATTCAATAGCCACAAGGCAGGATAATGCGCGGTTGTAAAAGAGTAAGTCTATGAAAAAGTCTGTATTGCCAACTTGAACTCTGTATTCCTCGCCCATAAAGGTAAAGTCTTTACCGAATTCCAATATAAATTGCTTTAAATTAGCTATAATTGATTTTCGCAAATCCTTTTCCTTATAATCCTTGGGCATGTCTAAAAATTCCAATACATAGTTATCTCGCAGAGAACCGATAGCGGGGTGCTTGTCAATTAAACCCGAATACTTTGCATCAGAAAGCATAGTTCTTTCAAAAAGCATACTGTCAATTTGTCTTTCAAGCTCGCGTTTTGCGTAGCCGTTTGCTATGGTGAGTCTTAAATAAAATTCTTTAGCCTCATCGGTCTTGCACCCTGCCATAATTAACAGATTATTTGACCACGAAATTTCTCTCACCAGTGGTGAGAGTTTTTCGCTATCCTTATAGGTTTCGAAAAACTGCTTCATTCTCCATATGTTTTGAGCAGAAAATCCGCTTGCAGAAGGATACGCTTGCTTTAGAAAATCGGCAAATTCCTTCACCACACTTTTTCCCCAACCGCCACTTTCGGTTTTTTCTGAAATATATTTGCCAATCTGCCAATACATATCAATCATTTCTTTATTGACAGCCTTTATTGCACGAGCTTTAGATTGCTCAATTATCGCAATTATATTTTCAAAATCGTTATCGTAGTTTGTAATATTTGCCATACTGCAAGCTCCTTTCTCAGCGATTTATAATATTATACCACATATGCAGCTTTAAATCAATAATTTGGTGCGACATTATTTTCACAAGTAAAATCACCAACGGATAAAGCCTATAAAAATGTTGCAACATATAAATAACAAAAAGGAGCCTGTTACACAAGCTCCGTTTTTGTTTATAGCTCAATTTCGTGGCCAAGCTCGGCAGACTTATAAAGCGCTTCCAAAATCTTAACCATATTAAGACCCTGCTCAGGGGTAAAGTCTGGCTCTGCCTTGCCGTTTATAACGTCAACAAAGTGACGTATATTGCCCTCGTGATGTGGCATGCCCTGGTAGTCGTCAATTTCCGGGTGGATGTTGGTGTTTACCCCACACTCCTCGGTGAAAATTTCAAACTTCCTGTCAATGCCCGACATACGGGAGCCTGCCTTAGTACCGCGAAGCTCGACAAACATCTGGTCCCCGGGGATGTTTGACGCCCAGGAGAACTCAATTTGCAAGCAAGCGCCATTGTCAAAGCGGATAAAGCCCATTGCCAAATCCTCAACATCTATTTTTGAATACGACGTATGTGGGAACTTAAGATATGTGCAGCCGCTAACGGTAACAGGCTTAGCGTTACCCATCAAATACATAGACAAATCAATAATATGAACGCCCAAGTCAATAAGAGGTCCGCCACCTGCCTGCGCCTTGTCCGTAAACCATCCGCCCCAACCGGGAATACCGCGGCGGCGAATCCAACCGCATCTGCCCGCGTAAATCTCACCCATCTTGCCCTCGGCAATATATTGCTTTAAAAACTTAGTTGAGGGACGGTAACGGTTATTTCTCATAACCATTAAGGTCTTGCCGCTTTGCTCCGCCGCGCTCTTCATCCTCTCAGCCTCGCAAACGCTTACCGCATCAGGCTTTTCGCACATAACGTGTACGCCGTGCTCAAGGGCAAAAACTGCCGCCTCGGAATGAATATTGTTAGGCGTGCAAATATCAACCGCATCAAGCTCTTCACTCTCTATCATTTCACGATAGGATGTATAAAGCTTAGCATCGGGAAACCTTTTGCTAACCTCATTTAGTCTCTCCTCGTTAATATCACAAAGAGCGACTATTTTAACATCGTTCGACTTTTCTAATTTTTCATAAGCGGGCAAGTGACAGCCTTGGCAAATCTTACCCACACCAATCATACCAAATTTTAGCATTATTTTTCCTCTAATCTTGCAACCCAAGGACACTCAAGTGGAATTCTTGGGCAAACAGGAGATGCCCACTTAGCCGCATTTGTCAAAACCTTTTGTACTGTTGGGTTATAGAAGGTCGGATAAGACTCGTGACCTGGCTGGAAGTAGAACACCTTACCGTTTTCTCTGTGCCAGATACAGCCTGAGCGGAACACCTCACCGCCATTATACCAACCAATCAAAAGAAGCTTATCGGGGTCAGGAATACCAAATGGCTCTGTATATGTTTCCTCAGCCTCAAGCTCAAAGAATCTACCTTCAACACCTGCCATAATCGGGTGGTTGTGATCAAGAATCCAAAGTCTTTCCTTATCGTCGCTTTCTCTCCAGCCAAGGTTACAGGTTGTACCCATCAAAAGCTTGAAGGGCTTGGAGTGGTGCGCAGAGTGAAGGAAAATCATACCCATACCGGACAAAACAGCCTCCTTAACCTTAACTGCAATTTCGTCAGGCACCTCACCGTGTCTTATGTGACCCCACCAGAACATAACGTCGGTGTTAGCAAGCAATTCATCTGTAATGCCTGCATTTGGTCTTAACTGCAAATTTTCATCGTAAAGTGTTGCGGTTGTTACCTCAAACTCCGCATCCTTGCCGAGAAACTCCGCAATTGCACTGTGTATGCCCTTTGGATACACATTTCTGATTCTTTCTTCCTCTTGCTCGTGGCAATATTCGTTCCAAACTGTTACTCTAATCATTTTAATGCTCCTTGATTAAAAATTTGTTACTTCAAGTATATCACAGACCCTGCCGCTTTTCAAGTAAATATGCGAAATTTATTGACAAAAAAGCACAAAAATGGTAACATATTTTCGAGGTGATTTTATGGTATGCTTAGGCAATGATTGGGACGAAATCTTAAAGGGGGAATTTGAAAGCCCCTATTACCTTCAAATAAGGCAATTTTTAAAGAATGAATATTTCACACGCACAATTTTTCCCCCAATGCACGATATATTCAACGCCTTAAAATATACGCCCTTTGCTAACACAAGAGTGGTTATTTTAGGTCAAGACCCATATCACGAGGTGGGGCAAGCCCACGGTCTTTCCTTCTCGGTTAAAAAGGGCATTAAAATTCCGCCCTCCCTTGTGAACATTTATAAGGAGCTACACGACGACATCGGTATGGCTATACCAAGCCACGGAGAATTGACCTCTTGGGCAAAGCAAGGCGTTCTTTTGTTAAATGCCACGCTAACCGTACGTCAGAGCCAAGCAAACAGCCACCAAAAAATCGGTTGGGCGACCTTTACGGACAACGTGATTAAACATCTTAATAAAAGTGAGCGTCCAATAGTATTTTTGTTGTGGGGCGGCAATGCAAGGAGTAAAAAAGCGTTTATCACCAACAAAAATCACTTAGTCTTGGAAACGGTGCACCCATCCCCCTTATCTGCCTACAACGGCTTTTTCGGCTGCAAGCATTTTTCAAGGGCAAACGAGTTTTTGATAAAGACAGGGCAAGAGCCTATCAATTGGAACAGCGTAAACGAGGAGTAACAACCCAAACACAAACTAAAAACGTCAGGATTTTTAACGTCCTGACGTTTTATCTTTTCAACCTTTTATTCAGCACCTCGCTGACAAAATACGCACCCACCACAAGAAAAGCATCCTTTACTAAAAATGGTAAGGACACAACTAAGGCAGCCTTCCAAAAGCTCATTTCCGCAAGAAGCGTATATTGTGCCGTGCCACACAAGTGACACAAAACGAGCCCAACAGTGCCAAGTGCTATTCTTTGCCACCTTTTGCCTCTTATTCCGCACAAAAGCACAAAGGGCAAATATCCGAAAATGAAGCCCCCTGTGTAGCTAATCAAGGTATGAAAGCCCCCTTGAAAGCCAGCAAAAACAGGCGCGCCCACAAGCCCCAAAAGGATGTAAACCGCAACAGTGCAAAGCCCCGCCTCGCCCCCTAAAAAATAGCCAACGAGTGCCACCACAAAGGATTGTATGGTAAGCGGCACCGCACCTACGGGTATCGCAATTTGAGATAGCACTGCCATAATGGCAACGCACAGGGAAACGTAGGTTAAATTCCTTATTTTGTTTCTTTTCACTTATATTCCCCTTTTGTCGCAGGCTTTTCTCACCCTTGCCTCTCCTGAGCCAAAGGTATGAAGCTGTCCGTTTCCGTCCTTAACCACAAGGTTAGCGTTTTCGTCAATGTCAACTGCAATTCCGCCAAATACGTTATCACCAACATACACGTCAACCTCCTTGCCAATGATTATGGATTTTTCCTTATACGCCTCTTTATATTTCCTTTCTCCAAGACGTTCATACAAGTCAAAAAAGTTGTTTATAATTTGGGCGCAAAGTAAGGATTTGTACCCCTTAGGATACTCATTTTCATACACTCCACAGGCTATTTCTTCAATTTCTGGGTCAAATCCACCCTTTGGCGGACAAAGATTTACGCCTATGCCAACAACCGCATACTGCACTCCGCCCCCTTCAAAATCAATAGATGCCTCAGTTAAAATCCCTGCGCATTTTTTATCATTAATATAAATATCGTTTACCCACTTAATGCCCGTTTTCACTCCGCTTGTTTCCTCAATTGCCTGTGCAACCGCCACCGCGCACGCAACGGTAATATTGACGCACTCGCTAACAGGTATTCGGGGGCGCAAAATCAGTGTCATATAAAGTCCGTTTTCACTGCTTGATAAAAAGCTTCTGCCAAGCCTGCCTCTGCCCGCGCTTTGGCTTTCCACAATAACAACAGAGCCCTCCGCCTCACCCGTTTGGCACAAAGCCTTTGCTACCGTGTTGGACGAGCCTTCCTTTTTATATATATGAAGCCTATGCTCCCGTTTTAAATGGCGAGAGATGGCATATTCGTCAAAATTCTCTCCGCTTAGCAAATATCCCTCGTTGCTTGTGCGTATATCATAGCCCTGCGCCTTTAAGGAATTTACCGCCTTCCACACTGAATTTCGGCTCACTCCCAATAAAGCAGCAAGCCTTTCACCCGACACAAATCCCTTTTCCTTATATAATTGCTCAAGCACCTTTTCCGCAGTTTTCATCCAATCTCCTTCGTCACCTTTCATATAACGTTAGGGTGACAGCGTTTCTAAAAGAAAGCTGACCGCTTTGAGGTCAGCCTTCATTTTGTCATTTAGTATAATTTACTGATAAAGAGCCTTAACAATGGCCGCTCTTTCCGCCTGGTAATTGCAGGTAACTGCACCGCCACCAAGAACAGTCTCGCGACCCTCCATGTTACCAACAGGAATAGTTTCTATCTTGTCAAACACCGAAAGACCGATTAGCAAAAGGGCTCCTACGTCATCTCTTACCATTGAAACGGTCATTTTCTCAAGAGCAATATCAAGTGTGGACATAACGCCGCTAATGCCCTGCTTGTAAATCTTTGATGTAACCTGTGAAAGAATGTTGTTAGCCAAGCTTGCCTTCTTTTCGCCTGCTTTTCTCAAGTAAGCAAGAGCCTGCCTTCCGTTTAACTTAATAACATCCTTAGTAAGCTTAACCTTTTCCGTAGCATCCTCCTCAGACACACCCTTTTCCTCATCGAACTCGGCAATATAACCATTAATTTCCTTAACAAGCTCTTTATTGCCCTTAACCTCAACGCCGCCAAAGGCAGTAACAAGGTCACCGAATGCGCTCATATTAAGCTCAACGAAGCCATCTAAATGGATACCGTAGTTCTGTTCAAGAGTATTTGCCAAAAGCTGTGGACCGCCAATCAAATACGCATGGCTCATAGGGCCAACGCCAACCGACGGAATATAAACCAAGGTTCTTGCCTCAAAGGTCAAATATGTAACACTCTCATTTTCCTCATCAACCGAAACAAGCATAATAATATCGGCAGAGGCATCCTCGTCAGCACCTGCAAACTGGTCAGTACCGAAAATAGCATAGTTGAAAACGGTATCACTATATTTCATATCGGAAGTAGCCTGCGCGTAGTTCAAAAGCGCAGAATGATATACCTCATGAAGCTTTTCGTTTTTCATAAAGTAAGCTCGGTTATCTTGGTAAATTTCCATACTGTTCATTTTTTCAGTATCAATGGACCACTCACCGTCGAATACAGTAATCTTTTCAAAATAGCTATTAATTATTGAGTTAACAGCAAATAGAATGGTCGAGAATACAATCAATAAAATCAATAACGCAAAAAATACCTTTTTGAACGGAAATCCGCGTTTTTCCTTCGCTAAAACTGAATTTTCTGCAATAGAAGCAGATGACTTATTTTCACTCATTGCGAATCCTCCTTGAAAATACATTACATTACTATATATTAAATTATATAACAATTTAAAGTTATTGTCAACAGTTTTTGAAAATAAAAATAGAAAAAGTTCACTCTATTTTGCATAGCTCAAAGGATTTTGTTATATTTCCACACTCGGAAACTCTCGCAAAAAATAAACCCCCTCTTTTTTCACCTTTAGCGTTTTGCCATTCATATAAGAAAGCGTGTCTTTCGCTTCCACAAAGACGAGCTTGTAGGAATAAAGAGCTTGATGCTTATATCCTATTTTTCTGTCCTTTTCGTTAACACCGTACTTTCCGTCACCCAAAAGAGGGCATCCGATTGACGCCATATGGGCGCGGATTTGATGCGTTCTGCCCGTGACAAGCTCAATCTCAACCAAGCTTAAATTTTTCTCTTTGTTGTACGCAACAAGAGAATATTTGGTTATGATTTCCTTAGCTTCACGAGCCTTGCTTTTCAACACCTTAACCTTATTGTTTTTGCTGTCCTTTATCAAAAAGTCCGACAGAGTGTCTGATTTTTTAGGCAAAGAGCCATGGACAACGCACAAATATTTTTTGGAAATTTGATTGTTTTTTATTCTTTCGTTAACGTCGCGAAGAGCTTGAGCGTTCTTTGCCGCTATAACCATGCCGCCCGTGTTTCTGTCAATTCTGTTACATAAAGCGGGGGCAAAGGTATTCTCCCCCTGTGGGTCATACTCGCCCTTTTGTGCAAGATAGGCTTGAATGTGGTAGACAAGGGTATTTCTGTCCCCTGAGTCCCCATCTCCGCTTACCTTACCGTCCCCGTCACCGCTATGGACCAAAATACCCGGAGCTTTGTCGCAAATCAGCAAATTTTCGTCCTCATAAACTATATTCAAGTCAGCCTTGACCTTAAAAAGCTCGCTATCGGTTATTTTGTCCTCAAACAAATCCTCACTTAAAAACATTTGAACGGTGTCCCCCACCGCAAGGATTTGCTTTTGCTCTGCTCTTTTACGGTTAACCTTAATTTTTTTCAGGCGTATAGCCTTATACATCAAGGACACAGGCATCCCCTTGACCGCCTTTTGAACAAATTTATCAAGGCGCTGACCCGCATCGTTGGAATTAATAACAAACTCTCTCATTTTCCCTCACCGACGTTGTGTTCTGTCTATATTATAAAGGCTTGTTTCCATTATTTCAAGTAATTTTTGTTTTTTTATTTACATTATGCTACTTTTATGTTAAAATACAGAAAACAATTCAAGGAGGGAATTTATGAAGGCGTGTATATATACCCTTGGCTGTCGCGTTAATCAGTACGAAAGCGATGCCATAATGCAAGAGCTTAAAAAGAGCGGTGCCATAATCGTCCCCTCCACCGAGGTCTGCGATATTTGCATAATAAACACCTGCTCGGTAACTGCCGAAAGTGACAGGAAATCAAAGCAAATAATACGCAGACTCATTTCAAAAAGCCCAAATGCCGTTATTATCGTTACAGGGTGCTATTCACAAATCAACCCTGATGACGCTATGAAAATCAAGGGCGTTTCCTTAGTTTGCGGCAACAACGATAAATCAAGGATTGCAAAAAAGGCTTTGGAGCTTTACAAGAAAAAAACAAGCATCTGCCAATATATCGCCTCAGATATTTACGGTGGAAAATTTGATGTTATGAGGGTTGGCGCCCCCTTGACAAGAACGCGAGCCTTTATAAAAATTCAAGATGGCTGCAATTCCAAGTGCGCATACTGTATAATTCCTTATGCAAGAGGCAGTGTGCGCTCCAATTTGCCTGAAAACGTTTTAGAGGAAGCGCGTACCATTGTAGGCGAGGGCTGTGGCGAAATTGTTTTTACGGGAATTGAAACCGCCGCATACGGAAAAGACTTCAAAAACAGACACTCCCTCGGGGATTTGCTTATAGAAGCTAACAAAATCGAGGGACTAAAAAGAATACGCTTAGGCTCTCTTGACCCCTCCGCCATCACTCCCGACTTTGTTTCAAAAATCAAGAATTTAGATAAAGTGGCAAACCATTTTCATATTTCAATGCAAAGCGGATGCACTAAAACCTTAAACGCAATGAAGCGAAAATACAATATTGATATGGCTAAAAAAAGCATTGGTTATCTAAGGGACGCATTCCCTAACGTTATGCTATCTGCCGATGTTATAACAGGCTTCCCCGGTGAGAGTGACGAGGATTTTCAAGAAACACTTGAATTTTTCCGCGAGCAAAAATTTTTGCATCTACACGTTTTTCCATACTCTAAAAGAGCAGGCACCCCTGCGGCAGAGATGAAAAACCAAGTACCCGAGGGCGTAAAAAAGGAGCGTTTGCACAAGCTGACCGCACAGCAAAAAGCAATCAAAAGAGAGCTTTTGGAGGAATTTGTTGCTTCAAGCCCAAGCATCGAGGTTTTATTTGAAAGCTTTGACGGTGAATATGTCTTGGGTCACACAACAAATTTCATCGAGGTCAAGGCGAAAAGCCCACAGGCAAGAAGCGGTGAATTTTTGCTTGTCCGCCCAACGGACTCCGACGGAGAATTTGTCTTTGGTGAGATTATTTAATGCAAAAAACGAACAGGACTCACTCCTGTTCGTTTTTTTGTTCTTCGGTTTCAATATCCGTTTTATTGAAAATTCTTTTTGTTATAGGATAGGTTATCAAAATAAGCAACGCCGACAAGCCAATAAATATTGCGCCCTGCCATAAAACTCCAATGCCCGAAAAGATTGCATCTATCAGATTAACAATGAGGGCGCTTACGCTAACCCACACCGCCACCAATCTTTTAGTGGTCAATTCTATAACAAGAAAGGCAATTGCCACCGAGGTCCACAACCATTCCATAAGCTCCCCCATCAACCTAAAGGTTTTAGATAAATTTCCATATTTTCGTCCAGTGCATCATCAAGCGAGTATGGTTCCATATCATACGCTACGTCACCGATTGACGCGCTCTTGATATGTGAAATATAATCATCCTCGTTATTTAATTTGTATAGGCATTCCCTTGGCAAAAGGTCATTTTGCCCCTTGATGTCGCTTGCTACAATAGGCTTAGAAAGATACATAGCTTCCATTATATTAAACGGTAGCCCCTCAATTTTGGAGGCGGACACATAAATATCGCACCCCTTGATATACCCGTATGCCTGTTTTGTAAAGCCGGTAATAAATACTCTGTCTTCAAGGTTATTTTTACGAGCAAAGCCTTCTATTTCCTCTCGCCCGTCACCGTCACCAACAAGAGTTAAGGTGTAATTTTCCAAGCGCTTCATAGCCTTAACCAAGAAAATTTGATTTTTTCTTTTGCTTATCTCTCCAACGTACAAAAGGGAAATTTTATCCCCTTCGGCTCCGATTGGCTCCACGTCACTGCTTTTAAAGTTAACGCCCATGCCGTGTGTCAGATAAACCTGACCCTTGCATAGCCTTTTCCTCGTAGCAATTTCATAATCCTCTTTGTTCATCACCACAATATCGTCAGTCTGCTTACGCAAGAAGCGCTCGCAAAAGAGATAAACCATATTATGCACCTTGCCCGAGGATTTTCCAAACAAATACCCGTGAACAGTGTTTATAACGTAAGGCTTTTTCTTCACCCCACGCAAAGCCATCCTTACCCAAAAGGCGGCTAAGGAGGTGTGCAAATAAATCACGTCAAAGCTTTCCTTTTTTAAAATATCCCTGATTTTATAAGACAGCTTAAGGTTGGAAAATGACAGCGTCTTTTTTTGAAAGGGCAAGTCAAAATCCGCCCCCTCTCCCTTAGCCATTACGTACACTTGATGGCCTTTTTTCTTAAAAAGCTCAATGTACGGGCGGTGGAAATTATTAATATGCACCATGTTTGATGCCGCAATAAGTATTTTCATTTTACATATTTTTCGTTTCTGTTAAACATTTTAAAGGGTGTGGAAACAAGTATTTTAATATCGTTAAAGAGTGACCAGTTCTCAATATACTTAATATCCATTTCAATTCTGCCCTCAATTGAGGTATCTCCTCTGAAGCCGTAAATCTGCGCAAGCCCTGTAATGCCCGGCTTAACCTGATGCTTAACCTTATAAAGCGGAATTTCCTTAGAATATTTTTCAACAAAGGTTGGTAATTCAGGGCGCGGACCGATAATTGACATACTGCCAAACAAAACGTTAAAGAACTGTGGCAGCTCATCAATACCCGTTTTACGCATAAGAGTTCCAAATCTTGTTTTTCTTTTGTCCTCAGGAGTTGTCCAGCCTGTTTGCTGCTCCTCATTCACCTTCATTGACCTGAACTTGTACATAGTGAAAACCTTATTATTTTTGCCCACGCGCTCCTGTCTGAAAATGATAGGTCCCGGAGAGGACAAGCGCACCCCGATTATAGCCACAAGCATAATCGGTGACGTTAAAGCAATAACAATTAAGGAAATAACAATATCCATTATCCTCTTCATAGCCGCATTTGCGGGATTGTCAAGGGGGATATCTCGTGTGTTTATAACAGGCAAGGAGCCAACCATATCAACCTGGCACTTTGCCTTAAAGTATCTGTAAATGGGTGGAACAATTGAAGCACGCACACCGGCTCGGTCGCACACATCAATAAATTCCTGTATCTTCGGCTCCTCCCTTATGCTGACCGCGATAACAACCTCATCGGGGTTTAATTTCTCCAGCACCTGCTTTAAGCTTTGATAGCCGCCGTGCCATTCAAGCTCCTTGGTCTGCCTTGCCGCAACGCAACCGATGACCTCATAGCCATAGTGTGGGTTTTGTTCAATTTGCTTTTTATACTCCAAAGCACCCTTACCGTTGCCAATCAGCAACACAGTTTGCTTGTTTTTCCTGCTTCTTCTTGTGCTGTGGGCAATCTTTGTGGAAATAATCTTTTTAATTACCAACGCACCGTAAGAGAAAAGAACACCAAAGATGGAGAGCAAATAGTATTCCGTTTTGTTTGGCACAAAAATAACAACTATCAAAAGCAATACACAAAGAATAAATACCTGTACGCTTGTTATCTTTATAATTGCTTTGTGCAGCTTTTCCAAAACGGTAGAGGAATACATATCGCACATAAAGTAAATAAGCACAGAGCCGCCACCGCAAATAGTAGCTATTGCCATTGTGGTTTTGTTATAAAAATTGTTCTCGTAGCCAAGTATCCAAATTGCCAAATAAACCACCGCAACGTTTATGAGCAAATCCAAAAGCGCGCTGCAAATAGCCACCGTTTTATTTGCATTCTGTTTCATATACTCCCCTCCTGTCCAATTCATTTTTTACTTCATTAAATATAGCCTGACATAGAAATCTCCTTGTCAGGCTGATTTTATTTACTCTCGGAGTTTTCTTCAAGAGCTGCCTGTTCAGTGGCTGCTTCAGTCTTTTTTGCCTTGTCAGCCTCTGCCGCCTCTGCTGCCTTCTTAGCCTCTTCCGCCGCTCTCTTTTTTTCTTCCTGCTCTTTTTTTATTTGGGTGCAATATGCTGAATACTGCGCGCAAATATCATTAACCTCGCCG
Source organism: Eubacteriales bacterium (assembly GCA_045532975.1). GTDB lineage: Bacteria > Bacillota > Clostridia > Oscillospirales > CAG-272 > RGIG2000. Next base: position 18,722 of record JAZSGX010000048.1, read on the forward strand.
TAGCCCATAACGTGTGAGTTTTCAATCCAAAGTGCCTTTTGGCAAAGCCTCTTTACCTGGTCCATATTGTGAGAAACGATAACAAAGGAAACACCCTTTTGACGAAGCTCATCAATCTTGTCAGCACATTTGCGTCTGAAATTTTCGTCACCAACGGACAAAATCTCATCAACCAAAAGTATCTGTGGCTCAACGTCAATAGCGATAGCAAAGCCAAGACGTGCAACCATACCGGAGGAATAATTCTTAAGCGGAACGTTTATATGATCCTCAAGCTCAGAAAACTCAACTATCTCATGGTACTTGCGCTCAAGCTCCTTTTTGGAATAGCCAAGAATAGCACCGTTCAAATAGATATTTTCCTTACCTGTTGCCTCAAAATCAAAGCCCGCACCCAGGTTAAGCAAGGGGGCAATAACACCGTGAGTTCTTACCTCACCCTCAGTCGGCTTAATAATATCGGAAATTATTTTAAGCAGTGTGCTTTTACCCGCACCGTTGTGACCGATAAGCGCGATTGACTCGCCCTTTTTAAGCTCAAAGCTGATATTGTCAAGTATTCTTTCCTTACGTCTTTCGAGCTTTCCTCTCAAAAATCTAACAAAGAATTCCTTTAAATTATCAACCTTTTCGTCACGGCGGTAGAAATCCATACTAACGTTTTCTACCTCGATAACGTTTTCGCTGTTTTTCATTATATGCTTTTTGTGACTTTTAAACATCTTAATATGTCCTCATAATCAAATGTTGTAAATAAATCTTTTCTTGGTGCACATAAATATAATAGCACCAATCAAGGTAGCAACGCCGCCGATTGCATAAAGCAAGGCAACATCACCAAAGCCGGGCAATTGTGCCATTTCAACAGTGTCTGCCAAAATGCTCGCCACTCCTGAATTTGTGCCCGCAGTCACCTGAGCCTCAAGCGCCGGGATTGCAGCCGCGTGAGCTGAGCATCTATACACTACTGCTCTGAAATATTCAACAAAGTAATACATTGGGTTACACTTTATAATTGTACACATAAACGTGCTTAAGAAATCATTTTTATCCTCAAACACAGAAACGCTGTAGAAAATAGGTGTCAAATACATCCAAAGGGTTAAGAACACGTTATAGAAATGCATTATGTCCCTAAAGAAGGTGTACAAGGCGGAAAGAATTAAGGAAAGACCGTAGCAGAACAGGAATAACGCAGGCATCATAACAAGAATAAGGAAGATATTCAAGCTGAATACCGCCTGACCCTGAAGCCACACAACAAACATAACGCCAAGCAATGCTATAAAGGAAAACGCAAAGTTAACCATAGCGCTCAAGGTGTGGGACAGTGGGAAAACGTTATACGAAATTTTGTTCTTTGTCAAAAGTCCTCGGTTTTGCACAAGAGACGGTAGTGCCTGGTATGTTGACGTCCTCATCATACCGAAAATAATGTTACCGCACAACAGGTAAAGCGCGTAGGTCTCAGCATCCGTCGGGGTTGTACCTGCGCTTCTGCCAAACATATTGCTGAACACAAGGTACATAACGAGCATATTCAAAAGCGGGTTAAGAATAGTCCAGAAAATACCGATAACGGAGTTTCTGTATTGCACCTTAACGCTTCTTATAACAAGCTGCTTTACTATATTGCAGTTTTTAATAAATTCCTTCTTACGGAAATAGAACCATTCCTTCAATTCTTCCTTCCGCTGTTTTTTCTCCTGAGCCTTGATTTCTTGAGTATCAAGCTCCGGCTTTTCAATATTATTCATAGCAGTCATCCTCATTTTGTTAAGTTGAAATTCGTGATAATTTCGAGCCGTATTCCACCAAGCCCATGCCACCGCACAGCGTCAAAGCAGGTCGCCAACGACCGACAACTTACATCTATTATATCACACGCATTTATATTTGTCAAGATAGAGGAGAATTTGTCTTTTAATGGTGCTTGGAAACAGAATCCTCAACTTGAGAATACATATAAAGTGAGCCCAAGCACACCACCGCTTGATTTTTCTCCTTCGCTTTTATAATTGCCATGCTTACAGCCTCATCAACCGTATCAAAGGCAGCCGCATTTATATTTTGCCTTAAAAATTCCTCGGCATACTCTGTTGCATTCAAGGCGCGCGGATTTTCGGGGGTTAAACACATAACGTCGGATGCTACCTCACCGATTTTGTCAGCTATATAACGATAATCCTTATCTGCCATAACTCCGCTTATCGCAACAATTTTTTTCTCACCGAAGTAGGCTTTTATGCTCTCAACACAGGAATCTACCCCCTGTGGGTTATGAGCGCCGTCAAAAATTACGGTTGGGTCACTTTTTAAAATTTCAAATCTTGCTATCCATTTTGCGTCCTTCAAGCCATAGTAAACGCTATCGTCACTTATTGCTATGCCCTGCTCCCTAAGAATTTTAACAGCACTTAAAACGTTTGTCGCGTTTACCGTCTGATATTTTCCAAGCAAGGAGATTTTCACATCACAAAATCCGTCATAATCAAAAAAAGTGCCACCAAGTGTCGTTTTTTTCACATTCAAAGTGCTTCTGTCAACCTTGTAAAGAGGCGCATTTTTCTCCTCTGCCACGCTCTTTATAACCTCACAAGCGTTTTCCTTATCCCCACACCAAAGGCAAGGCACACCCGTCTTTATTATACCCGCCTTTTCGTAGGCTATTTTCTCAACGGTATCGCCTAAAATCGACGTATGGTCAAGGTCAATTCCCGTAACTACTGTCAAAACAGGAGTATTAATTATATTGGTAGAGTCAAGGCGTCCACCCAAGCCGCATTCAAGAACAACATAGTCGCATTTGTGTCTTTCAAAATATTTCAGTGCAATGGCGGTCACAAGCTCAAATTCCGTTGGCTTGTCCGTCATTTGGTCGGCCATGGGCTTTATGCTTTCTGTGATTTCGGCAAGCTCTGTGTCGCTAATTGGCTCACCGTTTATCTGCATCCTCTCATTAAACACCTTGATATAAGGAGACGTGTACAAGCCAACCTTGTACCCCTCCTCCACCAAAATACTTGAAAGCATGGAGCAAAAGGAGCCCTTACCGTTTGTGCCCGCAACGTGGATAAATTTAAGCTTGTCCTGTGGATTGCCCAGCTTTAACGTCAGCTCCTGCGTTCTTTCAAGACCGGGCTTGCAAAAGGTCCAGTTAACAGAATGAATATAATTTATGGCCTCATCCTTTTTCATCACATCAAAATAGCCAACCACACGGGCAAAGCTTTTCCTCCTTAAAAGTGCAGAAATTAACCCAATTTCCAAAGGCGCTATTATCAAGTAAAGCGGTATTCTAAAAAGCACCGCCCATTGGTAGAATTGGAACAGTCCAATAGGCTTAATTATCATTGAGCCAATAAGATGAGCAAGAGCGCCTGACACTATAATCTGTACACTCCCCCGCCTCTTTATCAAAAATTTCGCCACCAAGCCGGATACAACACCCACCATTGTAGCGCCCAATGTCACCACCAAATTGGGGGGATACGCCTGAGCTGACAAAAAGTAGCTTAGCAAATCCGAGGACAAGCCAACTACACCGCCCGTAATCGGACCCATAATAATTCCTGCCATTAAAATCGGTATATTTTCAAAGGTTATGCGCCAAAGTCCTGCACCGAAATTCAAAAAATTCTTACAAAAAATACCGATAAGAACGCTCAGTGCTATCATCATAGCCGTTTGCGTTATATAAAGAACACCTTTGTTTTTTTGCATAAAAAAACACCTCCCTCAAATGAAATACAGATTTCGCATCATTTGTGGAGGTTAGCACAGCGATAACCGAAACGGCCACGCGGCTATTAGCCCAGCGGGATGCAACGCATATACCGCAACCATTCGGTTTTCGTTAAAGAGGCAACTCCCCGTCCTCTAAACACTTGACGCATATACGTTTACTCTGTAAAATTCTGCGAAGATAAAATCTTCCCTTAAAGAATAGCACATCATCTCCTATTTTTCAATAGTCTTTAATTATTTTTGACATAAATTTTGAACTTTTTCTTAACTTTACCCTTTTTGCTATTGACAAATATATGCAATGGCTTTATAATGGACTTGTAATTTGAGAACGTTTCTCAATTTGAGAATGAATTTGAAAAAGGAGCTTTGATGTTTAACTTTCTTCACGACGTTTTTCACGGTATTCTGCCCGAATGGTTGCACCCTCTTTGGCACGGAATGATTGATACAGTAAACGCTGTTTTATTTCTTTTCTTAGCCTATCTTTTAATGGAGTTTATAGAGCATAAGGCGTCCGAAAAAATGGAAAAAACTATGTCTAAAATCGGCAAGGGCGGTCCTGTCATCGGCTCTGCCCTTGGATGCATTCCTCAATGTGGCTTTTCCGCCACCGCCTCTAACCTTTACACCGCAGGTGTTGTGACAGAGGGTACGCTTATTGCCGTTTTCTTGGCAACGAGTGACGAGGCAATTCCGATTTTGATATCCACCCCCGGCGCTCACTCCTCTGTTTGGAAGCTGATATTGGCAAAAATAATTATCGGCGTAGTTATCGGCTTCGGCGTTGACATTGCCTTAAAGCTGTTCAAAATCAAAAAAGCCCACGTTGATATGTGCAAGGATTGCGGCTGCGATGAGGAGGAGGGCATTTTAAAGCCCGCCTTGGTTCACACCCTCAAAACATCAATCTTCATTTTGATTGTAAATATAATAATCGGCTATGCAATTTTCTTTGTCGGTGAGGACAACCTTAATTCGTTTTTGTTAAGCGGACATTACGCCCAGCCCTTTGTCACCGCACTTTTGGGCTTGATACCCAACTGCGCAATTTCCTCTGCAATCACAACTCTTTATATAAATGGCGCCCTTTCCTTCGGTGCCGCCTTAGCCGGTCTTTGCTCCGGGGCAGGCGTTGGTATTGCAGTGCTTTTAAAGGCTAACCCAATTAAAAAAGAAAACCTGCGTATAATTATCACAATGTACGCATCCTCTGCCACAATCGGCTTTTTCTTAATGCTTATCGGAATCAATTGAGGAGGTAAATATGATTAACGTTAAAAATCTTTCCAAAAAATTCAAAAACGAAACCGCCATTGACTACAAGGATATGACCTTTGAAAGCGGCAAATCCTATGTTCTTTTGGGAGCCTCGGGCTGTGGCAAATCAACGCTGCTTAATATGATAGCGGGTATTCTCTCTCCCGAAAGCGGCGAAATTGTAATTGACGGACAAAATATGACCACCCTTTCCCAAAAGGAAAAGGATTTGTTCCGCATTAAAAAAATCGGCTACATATTCCAGGACTTCAAGCTGATTACGGATATGACGGTTATGGACAACATAAATATTTTAAAGCTTGAGGGCGTGGACGTTTCAAAAGCGGATGAAATCCTTGCTTCCCTTGACATTCTTGACAAGAAGAGCAACAAGGTAAAAAACCTCTCGGGCGGTGAGCGTCAAAGAGTGGCTATTGCCCGCGCTATCGTAAAATCACCCGACATTATCTTAGCTGACGAGCCAACAGGCAATTTAAACTTTGCCATAGGCGAGGCGGTTATAAAGCAATTGACGGAAATTGCCAAAGGCAAAACCTTGATTGCAGTTACCCACGACGACCGTCTTTGCAAATATTTTGACTACGTTGTAGATATGAACGAAATGACGGGAGGACGCTACGATGCTTAAATTTGCTCTTAAAAATATGGGAGTTAAAAAGGTACAAATAATTCTCATAGTTATTTCAATCATAATTTCCGCATCCGTCGGTGTCCTTGCCTTTAACGTTTCAAGTCAGGTAAGCGACGGTATAACAAATAATGCAGGCTATTATTCATTAATCATCGGTCCCTCGGGCAGTAAGACCCAGCTTGCAATGAACACAATGTACTTCACAGACGAGCCTCTTGGCACAGTCCCCTACTCATTAGTCAGTGAGCTTGAGCGCAACCCCGATGTGCGTGAAGGCGGTGTTATTCCTTACGCAATGGCAGACAACTATAACGGCTCAAGCGTTGTTGGTACTACATCGAAATTTTTAGAAGATAAGGCTTTAGCTGAGGGAGCTATGTTCAGTGACCCCAAAGAGGGTGTTGAATTTAAGCATCAAGCGGTTATAGGCGCTCGCGTTGCCGCAGAAAACAATCTTAAAATCGGTGACGAAATTTTCACAAGCCACTCCGCTGCCGAAAACAGCAAGCACGACAAGGGCATTGTTGTTGTGGGTATCTTGGAAGAAACCTATTCGTCCTTTGACAAGGTTGTGTTCACACAATTAAAAACCCTTTGGGATATGCACGAGCATAGCGAGACTGAGGAGGACACAAGCGCGGATTTAGGTCACGGTCACGCTCCAATGCCTGACGAAAATGAGGACGAGGGTCATAAGGATGAAACCCACGAGGGTGAGCATGAGGAAGAAGAAGAAGAGCATGCCCATTCACACCTGCACAACACAGTGTGCGCAATTCTTGTAAGCACCAAAAATCCAAGTGCGGCTTTAAAGCTTGTGACAGAATATAACAACAAAACCATCACCCACGAGGGCAAAACCTACACCTTACAGGCAATAGAGCCAATGGATGCGGTGCGTGACGTATTAAATGATGCGGACAGTACAAAATATATCGTTTTCGTGCTTTGCGCCATCATTCTTGTAATGAACGTTATCGTTATTTCCATTATCACCCTTCTTAATATGTACCACTCCGCTAAGGAAATTTCCTTAATGCGCCTAATCGGTATCAGTATGAAGAAGATAAACCTTTTGTATATCATCCAAAACGGAATTATCGGTCTTGCTTCAACCCTTATAGCCTTTGGCGTTTCAAGGCTTTGCCTGCTTTTAATGGGCGACTATGTTGCCTCAATGGGTGTTGTGCTTAATATGGGCAAGATTTACCCACTTGAAATTCTCATTCTTGCGGGCATCTTCCTAATCAGCGTAATTCCGACCATAATTTGCACCTTCGTTATGGCTAAGCGCGACAGCTTGGCGGAATAGGAGCTACAATGAAAAAAATTTTGAAAATTTCTGTCCTTTTGCTTTGCCTTTCCTTAGCGCTTACCTTCATCGTTTCCTGCGGAGATGTAAGCGGCACGGTTGACGAGCAAGGATACACAAACCTAACCTTTAAATCTGCTCTAAGCTACGATTATTTGAAGGAGTTAGAGGGGGAAAAGGTGTCTATCAACGGTTATCTTGCCACATCTTCCCCTGTTGACGGCTCATTTATTTTCTTAATGAATATGCCATATCAAAGCTGTCCCTTCTGCGTTCCTAACACTACGGAGCTTTCAAACACCATTGAGGTTTACCCCAAAAGCGGTGAAAAATTCTCATATACCGCGTCTGCCGTTAAGGTGCGGGGAGAGCTGGCGGTTGCCCCTGAGGGAGAACCATTTACCGACCCCTACGGCTACACCTTCAGCTTCAAAATAGTTGACGCAACCTACGAGGTTTTGACAAGCGACGATATGGGCGAGGGCTTTGGCGTTTGGGAAAAATTCTCCCAAAGCGGAGTTATTGACGAGCTTTATAAAATGTATGACTACGTTGATTTCCTTTGCAAATGGAACGAATATTTTGTAAATTCCTATAAGGACGAAAACGGAAAAGACCATCCCGGCTATTACCTCTGGGCATCCGATGCCAAAAATTACTTGGAAAAGGGCAATATGAAGTACGGCACAAAGGAAAACTACTTCTCTGACCTTATCGCCAAGGTAGAAGCAATTGACAAGAACGCCTTTGCTGAGTTGGTTACAAACATCAAGGAAGCGGAGGCTTTAGCTAAGGTAGCCTACGACAAGTTATATAACGGAGAGTACACAAAGGAAACTAAATTTGTCGAAAAATTCGGCACCACCGACGACATTTACACAATTATCGGCGGCGAGGAGCTAAAATCTCAGTTAAACGACGTTTTCACAGGCTTCCAGGAATGGCTCGGCAGCTGGGAGCTTTAAAAAACTCACTTTCTTTAATATTTAAAAAGCCTTCCTCTGTGAGAATACAGCGGAAGGCTTTTTTGCGGAATTTTTATTCAATCCCAAGTAACCAAAGAGGACTAACATTTAAGCACTTGGAAATAGCCACCACCTCGTAATCGGTCACAAATCTTGTACCAATCTCGATACGGCTAAGGCTGTCTCTTTCTATTATCACACCTGCTATCTGCAACCGCGCTGCCAAATCAATTTGAGAAAGCTTTAATTTTTTTCGTGCTTCCTTCACTCGCTTTCCGCAAATGTTCTTTTTTCCATTAAAATCATAAATCTTCATATAGCCCCCAAATGTGTTAAAGTTAAGAATTTTTTCTTGACTTTAGCATACTTATGTGCTATTATTGTGTTAAAGATAAGAATTTAATGATAAAGGAGAGTAATTATGAAAAAAATAACAATTATATCAATGCTTATCTTATCTTGCATTTTGGCAAGCACCTTGCTTGTTTCCTGCTCCCTTGGAGGTAACACCGCAAGCAGTGGCACAGGCAGCAACTGCCGCCATACCTTTAGTAGCGAGTGGACAACCGCCAAAGAGCCAACCTGTACAGAAAACGGCTTAGAGGAGCGTTCCTGCTATTATTGCTCTGAAAAGCTTTCAAGAGAAATAGAAGCCACAGGTCACCTTTGGTCTGAGGATTCCGACGTCTGCTCCGCTTGCGGTATGGCAAATCCTGACGCCTCTACAGATTCAAGCGAGCCTACAAGCTCCGACATCCCTACCGATTCAAGTGATACAGACACAGGTTCAAGTGACGCAGTAGATTCAAGTGATACTACCGACTCAAGCGAAACCACTGACTCAAGTGATACCACTAACTCGAGCGATACCACTGATTCAAGTGATACCACTGATTCAAGTGACAACGAAAACACGAATCCCGACACTCCACAGCCACACGAACATACATACGGAGAGTGGGAAACTGTAAAGGAAGCAACCTGTACAGAAAACGGCGAAAAACAACAAAAATGTGACTGTGGCGACACAAAAACCGAAGTAATCGAAGCAAAAGGTCATAATTTTGAAAATGGCATTTGTTCTTTCTGTTTCGCCGAAAAAACAAGTGATGGTTTAGAATTCACTTTGAATTCTGATAATCAATCGTATTCTATATCTGGAATAGGAAATTGCAAAGATACAGTTATAGTAATTCCAAGCTCTTACAACAAAAAGCCTGTAACAAGTATAGGACAATACGCATTTACAAATTGTGTAAACATAACAAGTGTAAAAATAGCTAACAGTGTAACAAGCATAGGTGGCGGTGCATTCTCCGGTTGCACAGGCCTGGCTTCAGTAGAAATTGCAAACAGTGTGTCCAGCATCGGCGACGCAGCTTTTTCAGGTTGTATTCAATTGACAAAAATAGAAATTCCAATCAATGTAACAAGTATCGGCAACGGTGCCTTTCGTGCTTGTGTTAGTCTTACCAACATCACCATACCAAATGGTGTGACATCAATAGGATCCGATGCATTCCACAGCTGCACAAATTTGACTAGTGTAACAATTGGCAACGCAGTAACATTTATAGATTCAGAAGCATTTGAAAACTGTGTGAATTTGACAGATGTGTATGTCGATGATATCACCAATTGGTGTAATATAGAGTTTGATGATTTCACATCTAATCCTCTGTACTTTGCAAAGAATCTTTATTCAAGCGGCACACTTGTTACCGATCTTGTTATTCCAGAAACAATTTCTAACATTAACGATTATGCATTCTATGGATACTCTCACCTCAAAAATCTAACAATGGAAAACCATGTTGAAAGTATAGGTTTATATGCATTTTATCATTGCGAAAATCTACAGAATGTAAGGCTATCTGATAGTTTACGCTCAATAAAATCACACGCTTTCTTAAGCTGCTCTTCCTTAACAACCATAAAAATCCCTGAAAGTGTGTCCACCATTGGTTGGCAAGCCTTTGGTTCCTGTAATAAATTAATTATTTATTGCGTATCCGAAACAGAAAAGAACGGCTGGTGGCATGGGTCTAATCAAACATATGACAGCTGGAACAGCTCCGGACTGCCTGTTATTTTCAATTGTAATGTTAACGACGCAGCAAATGGAATTGTTTATACAGTCATTGACGGTATTCGATATGGTATAAGTAACAGATTTGCAACAGTAGTGAAACTGATTGAACATAAAGAAGATGTCAACATTCCTGAAAGCATAACTTACAATGATGTTAGTTATACCGTGAATAAGATAGATGCCGCCGCATTTAGTTCTTGCAACAAATTCTCTAGTGTAACAATACCAAATAGCATAACAAAGATAGATTATGAAGCATTTCTCCGTTGTTCCTACTTGACAAACATTAACGTTAGCCAAGATAATACATCCCTTGTTTCTCTTGACGGCATAGTATACAGCAAAGATATGAAAACACTTGTGCTATATCCTAAAGGAAAGGCTGACACATCCTTTGAAATACCAAATGGCATAACAACTATCGACATGTATGCTTTTTATAATTGCGACAATTTGCAAAGCATTGTTCTCCCAAATTCCGTGACCACCATTGGAGAGTACGCATTTGAAAATTGTTCTAATTTGGTGAGCTTATTTATTCCAAGCAGTGTAACTACAATGAAATACTATTATGCGTTTGACGGCTGTGACATTCTTACACTTTACTGCGAAGCTAAATCTAAGCCAAGCGGATGGACTGGTTCTTTCTCCTGCGGCGTTGTATGGAATTGCAACACAAACGATGTAACAACCAAAAACTTGATTTATGTTATGATTGATGGTATAAGATACCGTTTAGAAAATGGCAATGCCGCTGTTGATAAACAGCCTTTGAGTGGAGCAACCGTAATTAACATTCCAGCAAGTGTAACATATAAAGGTATCGAATATCCTGTAACAGCAATATACTCAAATGCATTTGAAAACTTTGTTGAGTTAGAAAGTATAGTAATACCAAATAGCATTAAATCTATAGGCAGTTATGCATTTAGTAATTGTACAAATTTAACCAATGTGGTAATACCAAATAATGAAATGCGAATACCGTCATATGTATTTACTAATTGCACATCTTTGACAAGCATTATTATTCCAGAAAATATAACAGATGTAGAAAGCAACGCATTTTATGGATGTATCAATTTGAATAGCTTTATTGTTGACGAAAATAACGCAAAATATATTTCGATTGACGGAGTGCTATATCAAAAGGACTCATCCACAGAAGAACTTGCTCTTGTTTGCTATCCTGCCGCAAAGATTGGTTTGATATTCCAAATACCTGATAATGTAACTTCAATTAGAAATTACGCATTTAGTTTCTGTCAAATTCTTACAAAAGTGATAGCTTCAGACAGTTTACGAAGTATCAGTACTTTTGCATTTTACAATTGCTCTTCACTTACAACAGTAGACTTGACAAAAAATGTAACCTTTGTCAATGATAGTGCTTTTTATCACTGCATCGGTGTCACGATACAGATACCAATTGGAACTCAAACTAGCAATTGGGATCAAGATTGGGCAAGCGAAATCTACAGGATACTTTATACGTAAGTTTTCGTTAATTGTTTTGCCAATAACGAAACGCTTATCAAACTTCAATGTACTACAAACATTGTCGCAAGCATTGGCGTGTGGGTGTTCTTTGATTGCACAAGCTTGACAATTTACTGCGAGGCAGAGAGTCAGCCGAGTGAATGGAACTCGAGGTGGAACTATTCGAAGTGTCCTGTCGTATGGGGCTACAAGGCTGAGGAATAATTTAGCTTAGGATAAGCTCTGATAAAAACAAAAAATCGTTGGAATTTCCAACGATTTTTTGTTTAATTCTCTGCTTTGATTAATTTGACCGAGCAAAAGGAAACAACGAAAAATGCAACAGCGCAAACGGAAAACAGGGCGTAGGATTTTGAATACAGCTGCACCGCGCCCAAAAGCGCAACCAAAAAGCCGCAGGCAAAGGTTAAGTTTATAGAAATATGACTATAACCCTTTTTAACAAGCCCATATATTGAGTTGCCGATTCCCACAAGCTGACCAAGCGCCAAAATCACCATAATTATGGCAGGCAAGCTGGATTTCTCCATTTTAATATAATCTATAATATTAACAAAATAGCTGTTTTCAAGTCTTTGTCCCACAACGTCCATCTTGATTTCCGTTACACGAATTATGGGAGTAAAAAGCACAACAAAGGCGGTCAAGTGTGAAAGCAGAACAGCTATATATGCTTTATTTTTCAAATAAATCACCTCTTTGTTTGATTGTAACATTTTAAATACGCAAAGTCAATAATTTACTGTTAATTATTTTACTTGACAAAATAAATATTAAGTGTTATAATGTAAAAAAATCGAGTAAAACACGTCCCTTGCAATTCAAGTGTACAGAGAGTGGCGCCCAAGGCTGAAAGCGCTATCACTATTGGTGCAATGGGGTACCATTTACTTTTGTAACTGAATAAAATTAAGTAAAATCTCGGGTGGAACCGTGTGGAGCTTCCGCACCCCGACAAGTAGCCTTTTGGCTTTTTGTCGAGGTGTTTTTTGTTTTCAACGATACACACCCAAAAAGGAGAAAATTTATGGTTATCATTAACGGAAAAGAAATTGAATTTGTAAACGGTGAAAGCGTTTATGACCACGCAAGACGCGCAGAGCTTACAGACAGAAGCGTTATTGCCGCAAAAATCAACGGTAACGTTTGTGGCTTGACCGCACCTGTACAGGACGGTGACAAGGCAGAGCTTTTGACCTTTGCCGACTCCGACGGTAAACACGTTTTCTGGCACACAGCATCCCACGTTTTGGCGCAGGCTGTAAAAAGACTTTATCCCGAAACAAAGCTTACAATAGGTCCCGCTATTGAAAATGGCTTTTACTATGACTTTGACTCTGACGTTGCCTTCTCTCCCGACGTTTTGAAAAAGCTTGAGGACGAGATGAAGAAGATTGTTAAGGAAAATCTTAAAATCGAGCGTTTTGAGTTACCACGCGACGAAGCGGTTAAGCTTATGGAGGGCAAGGGCGAGCCATACAAGGTTCAGCTTATCAACGAGCTTCCCGAGGGCTCTGTAATCAGCTTCTACCAGCAGGGCGAGTTTGTTGACCTTTGCG
>JAZSGX010000108.1:0-6694 GCA_045532975.1 Eubacteriales bacterium
CTCCCAACCCTAGTTGAACTCGATTTGGAGCGACAAATAAAACCATATACTGCACTAAAAAACCTTGCTGATTTCTTAATCACCTGCGATTTTTTAATTTGTATATGTCCTTATTTGTTCGCTCGAAATTTGTGAAGCAATCTGTTAACACATAATAGGCGAGGGCGTTTCACACGAGAAAGGCGCAGATATATAAAAATATTTCAAGCCTTTATCGGTTGGAAGGCACCGTCTATTATGCGTTACAGACGGGTTCAATTAGGGTTGGGAGTGGCTAAGCTTAAAAGCGGATGGGCAATAACGGGTACACACCCCCAGCTACGCACAAGCTTTATGGCGCTTATAAGCCCCTCTCTTTTTGGTGGGTCATAGAAACCGTTTTCGGGTTTTAAAACTGTATTAAAGGCAACGTCAGTGCTTTCCACATATCCCTTATCTACAAGGACGCGGGCAAAGTGGGCGCGGTTAATATTGTCACCGTATTCCTTTTTCAATTCCTCAAAATCAATGTCGTAGCCGTTTTCTATAAGCGCCCTTGATAGCTTTTCGTTGCTTTCGCGCTTATTTTTCAACTGTTCATTTGTAAAAAGACGAACCTTTTGTGCGTTTTCGGGAGTAATGAATAAGCAAAGCAGATGCACCTCCTTGCCACTGTAATCTGTTGTCAGCTCACTTCCAAACACGTATTCTATTCCTTGCTCCTTAGCACTTTTTATAAAACGCTCCATACCGTCTGTCGTGTTATGGTCTGTTAAGCCAATGGCGGAAATCCCCTTTTCACAGGCATATTTCACCAGTTTCTCAGGGGTGTAGGTTCCATCAGAATATACGGAATGATTATGTAAATCGCAATATTTCATCGTTTTTCCTTTCAAGTACGGTGTACATTGTCAAAATTTAAAGGCTGACACATTCATTTTGTGCCAGCCCATCTTATCACTTTGTTGTTGCAATTTCAAAAGCTTCTGTTGATCCAAAGAATATAATGTTGTTTGAAACACCATACTCCTCGTAAATATCGCCCCACTCGTCCTTAACGGAACCGTAAGCCTTTTCTGCATTTTCCTCCGTGTCAAAGCAAACAAAGCTAATTCTCTTTCCTCCTGCATTTACGATAGCTGACAAATCATCAGAATCCGTCAACGCAAAGGAAGCTAAAACCTTTTCGGTAACGCCTGTAAACTGCTTTGCCTCAGGCACATTGTCGCTTATTTCATAGCCTGCACTCTTTAAGCTTGTTTTTGCAAATTCCATATCAATATCGGGCACACTTGTAGCAACAAGTACAATAATTATTGTAGCAATAATAGCCACGGCCAACACGCACGCGCTGATTATAGAGATTTTCTTAATCTTCTTTGCTCTTAATTCCATTTCCTCAAGAGTTAACGGTCTTTTTTCCTTCGGCTTCTTTTTCTTAGCCGCAGCCTCCATTGCCTCTCTTTTTTTCATCATTGCTCTTTTTTTAGACATATTTTATCCCACCTAACCTTAGTTATAGCTTTACATACACATTGTATCACATTTTTTGCAAAATGGCAACAATGATTTTGATATAATTAAAAAATATCACAGACAGCGGTCTGTGATATTTTTTACAAAGAATTATTTTGCAGAGTTTGTTGCATCAATAATGTTAGATGCGCCGGAATATACAATTTCGCCAAGAATCTGCAAATCCGCATTAATGCCCTTGCTTTCAGCAAGACGCTTCAAAACGTCAAGTCCTGACTGAGCATGCTCATTGTTGGAAAAATAGTAAAACTCTGCGCTGACATTTTGGTTAGTAGGGTCTATAGCCAAAAACGCCTCCTTGCATCCCGTAAGCACACTACCAAAAGAGGGGTTAAGGTCAACAATTTGATACCCCTGTGCCTTTAGATTCGCAATAGCTGACTTTGGGTCAACGTTTGGTGTAGCACCGCATGATGCAAACACAAGCAAGCAGGATGCTACAATTGCAAGCAAGCAAACAAGTGATAATACCTTTTTCATTTTCAATCTTCTCCTTCTAAAAATAATATATACAAATTATACCGCTTTTACCGTTAAATTGCAAGTATTTTTCAAAATTGTGCGTATATTTTGGCAAAAAAATATCACAGACCGAAGTCCGTGATATTTTTGTTTGATTGTAATTACTGAGCAGCCTTAACTGCAGCCTCATAGCCTGCCCATACCATCTTACCGGAAACGCCGTAAACATCGTCACTGCCAGCATCGGATGCAATTGCATCAATGTTGTCATAAGCTAACTGCGCGCTTTCCTCGTCAGCAAAATAGTAGATAGAAACAGTGTCTGTCATTCCGTCGCCCTTATAAGCTGTGATAGCCTTTTCAAGCTTCTTTGCAGCCTCAGCGCCAACTAAAAATGTAGCGCCCATTGTTCCGTCAACACAAGTATAACCTGCAGCCTTCAACGCTTCCTCTGCCTTTGCAGGATCGCTGTTTGGTGTAGCACCACCGCAAGATGCAAACACGAACAAGCAGGATGCTACGATTGCGAGCAAGCAAACGAGTGATAATACCTTTTTCATTTTAAAATCTCTCCTTTGAAATCGAATATTTGTTTTTCAATTGATTTAGTTTGTTGCTTTAATAGCATCAGAAGAACCGGAAAATACTACGCAACCGGAAATGCTTACAGAAGCGTTTGAGCCCTCTGCAAGAGCTTCAATTGTCTCAAAGCCAGCCTGAGCGTGCTCCTCGTTAGAGAAGTAATAGAACTCAGCTATATCAGCAGAATCATTCTTATTAGTTGCAATGAAAGCTGCCTTACAGCCTGTGAACATTGTAGCAGCACCGGTTGTAATGTCTCTTACAGTGTACCCATTTGCCTCCAATTTTTCTTTAGCAGCATTAGCGTCAGCGTTTGGTGTAGCACCGCAAGATGCAAACACGAACAAGCAGGATGCTACGATTGCGAGCAAGCAAACGAGTGATAATACCTTTTTCATTTTTATTTCCTCCTTCAAAATATTTTATACTAAATGCGTAATCGCCTCTAATATAATGTACTTATATTGTAGCACCTTGTACATAAAAATTCAAGAGCTTTTTCAATTTTTGTTAAAAGTAAACAAATATTTTTCTGTTTTTTCATAAAGCACTACAACTATCAAACAAAGTGCGTAAACTTTTAAAAAAACACTTGCAATTTCAAAAAAACTGTGATATACTATACAGGCTTGATATTTAGGGGTGTAGTTCAGTCGGTAGAACACCAGTCTCCAAAACTGGGTGTCCAGAGTTCGAGTCTTTGCGCCCCTGCCAAGAAAAACGACAAATTTCGACAGAAGTTTGTCGTTTTTTTATCAAACTTAGGTTTTGGCATATAATTATGCTGTATCGCGCACAGAATTGCCGAAGCGCATATCACCAAGAATATTGCTTTCGGTAGTCAAAAAATAGTCAAAAAGGAGCTACCCGATGAACCTTTACGCACCTCTTTATTACAAGAAATTCAAGTGCATAGCCGACAAATGCTCCCACTCCTGCTGTATTGGATGGGAAATTGATATTGACCAATCTACTTGTGAAAAATACGCGTGTCTGAAGGGTGGCTACGGTGATGCCGTCAAGGAAAGCGTTGATAACACAGTCCCACCTACATTTAAGTTGGGGGAAAACGACCGTTGCCCACACTTGAACCATACAGGATTATGCAATATAATAACAAATTTGGGTGAAGATTATTTGTGTGAAATTTGCCGTGAGCATCCGAGATTTTATAATGACACGCCCCATGGCAAGGAGGTTGGTCTTGGCTTAGCCTGTGAGGAAGCCTGCCGCGTGGTCTTGGGTTCTGACGAATATCGTGATTTTTACACAGTTGAGGCATTAGAGGAAGAACCGATAGAATTCGACTTTGACCCTATCCCATATCGCACACGGATTTTTGAGCTTCTTGCTTTTAATTTACCCTACGACGAAAGATTAGATTTAGTTTCCAAGGAATTTGGCGTTTCTACTACTGTTTTGGATGACAAGGAATGGCACAACCTCATTTCTTCCTTAGAATATCTTGACCCACAGCACAGGGAGTTGTTTTTTGGCTATTCAAACGAAGCCCGTCACCAAAGCACAGACAAAATGCTTGAGCGCGCCTTTGCTTACTTTGTTTATAGGCACACAACACAAGCCATTGACGAGGATAGCTTTTGCGCCGCTCTTGGCTTTGCTCTTTTCTGCGAAAGGCTTTTGCGCTGTCTTTCAGCTCAAATTGACATACACCTCTCTGCCCGCATAATTTCCGAGGAGCTTGAATATTCCCAAGATAACACTGAAGCTATAAAGCAATGCTTTTACAAATAAAAAAATTCTGTGCTCGGCACAGAATTTTTTTATTCAATTTCGTAATCGTCCTCGCCCGAGGAGTTTTCTTTTTCAGCCTGCTCCAGAAGCAAAGCCAAGCGCTCCCGTCTTGCCTTCTTTTTGAAATAAAATTCCAAGCCGATGTAGAACATCAAGGAAATAAGCATTACAAGATAATAGCTGAGCAATCGCCAGATAAGCATAACACCGTTTGCAGTTGCCGCCGCAACGGGAACGATTGATGCACCCACTATACTAATAATGATAGATTTGAATACTTGTCCTGCTGAGCCTTCGACACCGCCCGAAGCTCCCGGTGTGGGAACAAAACCAACAGCGGTTATAGCAAATGACGTGCCTGCCAAAATCATAAACCATTCACCCATCTCGGCAGGAATGCCCATTGCCAACAAAATAAAGAAGGATGATGAATATAAAAAGGCAAAGGAGCATATCTTAGAAATAAGAGCTAATACAAACACTCTTTTGTGGCGCATTAAGTCTTTAAATGAAGATTGCACGTTTTCAAAGTAGCCCTCAACAGAATCTGCTTTTTTCTCAAAGCGCCTTAAAAGCTTGAACTTGCAGAAAAATCGGATGCAACGCATAAGTGCTGCACGGATTTTAACGCTTGTACCAAGCAAAAAAACCATAACTAGAACAAAAAAGTTCAAGCTGTAGCCGACTATGATGATAGGAATCCACCAAGGGTCAATATACTCGGTCAAGGTGCCAAAGAAAAACAAGCCGGTCAAGGAAAAGCCCGTTGTGACTATCATATAGATAAGAAGATTAGTTAACAATAAGCCTGTGGACTCGGAAATTTTCACCTTAGCGCGAGTGAAAGAATGTGCCTGTAACGGCTGACCGCCTGTTGCCAATGGGGTAATGCCGTTAAAGAAATGCTCTGTCATTGCAATGGAATATGTGGTAGACATCTTTATGTCACATTTTCTTGCCTTTGTTAGCAAGCACAGGGAAATAGGATAAAATGCCATGTATAA
Source organism: Eubacteriales bacterium (assembly GCA_045532975.1). GTDB lineage: Bacteria > Bacillota > Clostridia > Oscillospirales > CAG-272 > RGIG2000. The sequence goes on from JAZSGX010000108.1 coordinate 5,319, forward strand.
AAGTATCATTAATACGCCAAGCAAAATGTATCCTACATTAACGGATTTCATCTGCTCCATAATGCCGGGCAAGTCGTTAAAGGACAAAACTGTTAAAAATAAGCATACCGCAATAACCGCATACAATACAAACAGCACGATTTTTTTTGCGCTGATTGGGTGCTTGTGAGCTGTGTGTTTATTATTATTCATAAATCTCTCCTATTTGAGCAATCCCGAGTATTTTAACACAAAAATGCTGATTTTACAACAAAAACTTTAGTTTTTTTCAAAAGAAATACAAAAATCGTTGTTTTGTTGCAAAATAATTATATACGGCAATTATAAATAAACGCTAAAGTTTTTAAGAATTTTTCAAAAAAGTTCTTGACACACCTATATTTTTGTGATATACTTACTTAGCACACAGGCCGATGTGGCGGAATCGGCAGACGCCACGGACTTAAAATCCGTTGGGAAGAAATTCCCGTACCGGTTCAAGTCCGGTCATCGGCACCAACATATACCTCTGTGCAAACAAAGGCATATGTATATATCGCGGAGTAGAATGTTTAGTAGCTCGTTGGGTAGCGAATTTAAAAATGATTGATAATCATTTTTAAACGAGTGAAACCGAACAAAGCAAGGAGTTAGCAAAGCCGAGCATATCGAGGCAAAGGCTAACGACTATGCGACTTTGGTGGCACGAAGTGATAACCCGAGGGTTATGAGCATTCCACTATTGTGATAACCCATATATCGCGGAGTAGAGCAGCCTGGTAGCTCGTCGGGCTCATAACCCGGAGGTCGTGAGGTTCAAATCCCACCTCCGCACCCAAGTAGAACCTAATTTGAACCGTTTGGTTTGGATTGGGTTCTTTTTCGTTTTTCTGTTGTTTTGATTATGATTTATAAACGCTTTAAGCAGGGCTTTTTGCCCTGTTTTTCTTTTTGCGGTTGCTCATAAATGCATTGATTTTATGCGATAGAGTGGCTTTTATGCCGCGAAAGACGATTGACAAGAGTAGGAATGTGTTAGGCTTTCGCCGGGGCAAACAAAAAGCCGTCCTCGGCTATGCAGTTGGCTCTTTGCCTTACTACACATTTCGAGGAGGCTCTTGTCAATTGTTCCGTGGAATAAATGCTACTCGTTTATGTTAGATTAGCATTTTTATTTTCACTTCTTCAATTTTGCTTGTATAAAAACAAAAGCCCTGATTTTCATCAGGACCATTGTTTATTGGATTGTTGTAAATAATCTTAACCTCATCGTCAAACAATTCAATTCTATCAATTAACTTGTTTATAAGTGCTTTTGCTTCAAGCTTAATTGAATCCTTGAAATATTCTCTAATTTGCTCTTCGGATATTTCAAAACTTTTCTTACTCTCTGCTAT
>JAZSGX010000114.1:0-28831 GCA_045532975.1 Eubacteriales bacterium
AACAGATACCAAAAAAAGAAGGGAACTTGCAAATTTTGCAAGTTCCCAACATTATTTAATTCTAAAAATAATAGTAGAACGAAGGTTTTGGTGTAAGGGGTATCTGTTTTTGGTCTGTGCTTATTGCAACACCCCCTTTTGTATTATTTCCTATCGCTATATTCAAACCAAGCCATATTCCATTCGACAATAACCAACCTTGCTTCCTCTATTGCGTACGCGTATGAAGCGGTAAAGTTATTCTTACCATCCATATATGACTCGCTTTGAACGTGGTTCAATAATCCATTCCAGCTATACAAGTAACCTTGGTCATAAATTATGCCCGGCAAAATGTAATCCTCTATAATTTCCATAGTTTTATCGGCTGTATATGGATCAAGATGCGTTCTCAAGTTTTCCAAATAAGCCTTTTGGATGTACTTTTGACCTGTGTAAGATAAAATTTCAAAGAAGTAATCGGACATTTCTCTGTCAGGTGTTGCTTTAGGGATGCACATTACTGTTGTTTGATACATACAAGGAGAATAATACGCCTCCTGGCTTTCGCTAAGCTTCGGCTCAGGCAAAATACCTACCTTAAATTCATCCGTCCGATTTACAAAGTAATCAACCCTTTGCAATACTTCATCGTAGAACAAAAGTCTGCCTTCTTCAAAGGCTTGTTGTAATGCACCGTAACCACCTGTCCAGTTTGTTCTTGCCCATTCAGAGCCTTGTATTTGCAGAATCTTGTCAATAAGTGTGACTACCTTTGAGTCATTCAAGGAAATAACGTATTCCATACCGTACTCTGTTTCCTCAACGGACACCTGCTTAATACCGCTATACTGATAGAAACGGCTGAGGTTAGTTGTACCGTAACCGTATATATCATCGTCGGTCCACTCAGGCTCTGCCGAGTTCTTTGAAACAAGCTTAGCAATGTTTATCATTTGGTCAATTGTCCACTTGCCGTCCTTCACAAGCTGGTAAAGGTCAGGCGCGTGGGACATATTATCTAACATCGCAGAATTGTAGTACGTTACGTAGGTAGTCATTTCATCAAGGAAGGTAAAATCGCCACCTGCGAACAAAGTATGTTCTTGAACAGTGTAGGACTCAACGCAAGCCTGACTGTAATATGATTTTGTTAAGTCAATATATCTCCTGTCTGCAAGGTCGTAAATACTGTTAGTACCAACAATTGCCTGTGTTTCGTTCAAGCGAGGCATAGCAATGTGGTATTTTGTACTTTCAGAACCGGCAACAATTGCCTCACTCAAAAGAGTTGAAATTTGCATAGTGCGAGCGTTAATCCAGTTAAGCTCAACACCGTATGTATCCTTGATGTCAGCTGCTCTTCTAAGAATAGCCGAGTTGATAAGGTAACCAAATCCTGCTGTACTGTTCCAGTCGTTTGCGCCAACCGTTAGCTCAGGCTGCGCCCAAGGAGCGCCCGGCTCATCGTAAACCCAAGTTGTTGCAAGGATGTTAAGTGTCTTACCGCTCCACTTTTCCAATGTTACCGGTGGCAACTCCTCGCCACTTGGTGGGTTTGGTATTACAGCATTCTCTTCCCAGCCTGCATAAAGGCTTATATCCTCGCCTGTGTAAGAAATTCGAGTTACCTTTTCGGAAAGCTCCTCATCTGTGTACCAACCTGTGAATACGTAACCGTCCCTTTCCAAAGGCACAAGCTCAACAAGATTTTCAATGGTATAGCTTGCAGGATTAGGGTTTGCTACCTCGTATACGTTATAGTAATTAACGTTAAATTTCTTTGCCGTAAAGTCTGCATGTAGCTCTAAATCAAAATAAATTTCGTGGTCGCGCTTCCAAAAATCATCTCCATCCTTCCAGCCGTTGAAAATGTATCCTTCCTTTTCGGCGGATATTTCATAACAACACATTTTACCATAGGGAACGGTGTATGTGTCAACTATTTCTCCGTCAACTATAAATGTCACGGTGCATGCGGTAGCATCCTCGCTCCACCCCGCATAAAGAACCGTCACATACTCAGTATAACGATCGCTTGGGCTTACCGGCACAAAACAGCCCTCATCCCAATACCAGCCGAGGAATGTATAGCCCTCTCTTGTCGGAGTTGGGTGATTATAGTATCCGTCACCCTTGTTTAACATTATCTCCCACTCGTCATCCTCTAACATACCAAGACCCGGATTGTAGTAAATAAATACCTTTCCCACACCGTCGGGCGTATCAATATTATCGTCTTTCCCGCCGCTTTCACTACTTACGTCATTGCTTGAATCAATCACGTCACTTGAATCAATCACGTCGCTTGAATCAATCACGTCGCTTGAGTCAATCACGTCGCTTGAATCAATCGCATCACTATCCGTTCCACCAACCGTTGCATCAGTAGTTGGTCCTTCTATTGTGCTGTTATTTGAGCTATCTTCACCTACCACATCGGAGCTGTCTCCACTGGGTTCATTGGAGCCATTGTCCGTTGCCTTTTGAAAAATAGCGTACAAAAGGGTGTCTTCATCAAACTTATCACTGGCAACGTCAAGCATACGCTCACCGTTTACGTCATATGCCCAGCCCACAAATTCGCAACCCTTTAAGGAAGCGGTAGGCACGGTTGTCCAATCAAGCTTTTCTCCCTTTTCCACCTTTAAAGAGCTAACGCCTATCAAAATAGCCGTCTCCTCGGTAACTCTAAAAAATACCGTTACCGTGTTTGCTCCTCCTCCATTTCCGTTTCCGCCCCCGTTTCCACCGTTTGGTGTTGAGCCGCCCATTAAATCACCTAAGCTACAAGCAGCCATAGAAAACACCATTGCTAAAACGAGAAGCAACGCTAAAATTCTTTTCATTAAATTCTCTCCTTCTGTGTAATAATTATTACATAATCATTTTAGCACGCTAAAGCGCAATTGTCAACAACAAAAAGCCTCGGCATAGCTCATTGCCGAGGCTTTTTGTCTTATATGCTTTTTGCAATTTGTACAACCAAACGGTCAATGCGCTTGCGGAGTCCACCCTCAGAAAATCCGTAGTCCATTGCCACCTTATAGTAAGGCTCACCCTTTATAAAGCAGTCCGTTACCATTGCCCTGTCGCTTGTGTCAAGAGTTGACAAGGCAGACGTATATCTTTTTTCCAGCTCCGCGCTTTTCTCTATTTGCTCTGCCAAGCCAAGAGCTTCTATAAGCTCTCTTTCCTTGCTTATCAATTCATCAGTTTTCTTACTCTTAGGTAATGCCTCAAGAGCCTTAATTCTTACAAAATGTACGCCCTGAGCTTCAATCAGGTGCGTAATTGCATGAGAGGTGCTTTTAAGCGCCCTCAAATCCCTTCTCACTATATTAATCTTACTTTTCATTCTCTACTCCTACAAAAACACAAGAAGCCAAAGCCTTTCTTGCCACACGGGGAGTAGCGCCGAAAAGCGAAAGCAAATCCTCTTTACCAAAATTGCCAACCATACATTCCTTGTGAAAATAGGTGTTCCCTACCTTATAATAGCTTTCTCCGTCGCAAATGGAATCCCCACAGGAGCCACAGACAAAAACGCCTGCGCCTGTGTGGTTAGGACACCACGAGGGACAAAGAAGGTGATTACATATACTGCACACTAATTATTTAATACCTCCTTGACTTTTCCCTATAATGTGTGTATAATTATATTTAAGAAACATAAAATTCAACGGGGAGAATTATTTAAGATTTCTTAAGTAATTTTATTTTACTCCATAAAGGTGAATTTGTCAATACTTTTTTTGATAAAAAAGCGAGGTGTCCCAAAAAATGTCCATGTACGAAAATTTTATAAGAATTGCAAAAACTAAGGGGTTGACCCCCTACAAAATTTCCAAGGGTACAGGTGTTTCCTGCGCTACCTTAACAAGCTGGAAAAACGGAATATATACCCCCAAGCTTGACAAGCTGAAGCTGATTGCGGACTTTTTAGGTGTTGACCTTAAAGATATTACCGAGGGTAACGGTGAAAACCGCTTGCCAATCCTTGGCGCTATTGCCTGTGGCTCTCCTGTGTTTGCTGAGGAAAATATTGAGGGGTACGCAAGCCCCTGCTACGGCATTAGCGCAGACTTTTGCCTCTTTGCCAAGGGCGACAGTATGATAGGCGCCCGCATTTACGAGGGGGATTTGGTGTTTATAAGAAAGCAACCGAGGGTTGAAAACGGTGAGATTGCGGCGGTATTGATTGAGGACACCGCAACCTTAAAGCGCGTTTACCTCTACCCCGAGGAGGAAAAGCTCGTTTTAGCTCCCGAAAACCCAAAATATAAGCCCCTTGTCTTTGTGGGACAGGAGCTATTAAATATTCAAATTTTAGGCAAGGCAGTAGCCTTCCAAAGCGAGGCACGATAATGTACAAAATGGTTTTATATAAAGGCAGACCCACCACAAACGAAGGACGCGAGGAGCGTGAAATCCGCGTTTATGACTACCTTGACAGCTTAGGCATAGAATACTACCGTATCGACCACGACCCCGTTTTCAGCGACAACGAATGTGAAGCGGTGGAAAAGGTTTTAGACAACGTAATTTGCAAAAATATTTTCCTTTGCAACCGCCAAAGGACAGCGTACTACATGCTTGTTATGCCCGCCCACAAAAAATTCAACACAAGCCAGGTTTCCCACGCATTAAATTCCTCTCGCCTGTCCTTTGCCTCGGCTGAGGATATGTTAGAGCTTTTGGACGTTACCCCAGGCTCCGTTTCCATAATGGCGCTGATGAACGACCGAGAAAACAAGGTGCAGTTAGCCATAGATACGGAGCTTTTGGAGCATAAGGATTTCGGCTGTCACCCCTGCAAAAACACCTCCAGCCTGCGCCTTGCCCGCGCCGACGTTTTCGACAAATTTCTAAAAAGCGTCAACCATACGCCAATCTTTCTAACCCTTGAATAAAGAGAACGACCTGAAAATCAGGTCGTTTTGTGTTATTTGTTAGACGTTGGATAGTTTACGGAGAACAGGGTATTACCTGTTGTAAACTTGCCGAAAATGTACTTGTTTGACGCGCTTTCGTTCATAATCCAAATCTTGCCGTCAAGGTAAACGATTTCCTCAGCCATCGGTGGCGCCTCAACTGTATCAACCAAGGTCTTTGAATCAATAACGTAAAGGGGAACGGACACACCTATCATTTCCTTAGAAATGGTTGCGGGATAGGTGTTTTCCTCTATCTTTTTAATATCGTGAATGTAAATATTAGATGCACTCATACCGCAAGAGGTTGAGAGGACAAGCTTTGCGCTTTCCAAAACCTTACCGTTGTTATCAAGCACCTCTGGAATTACGCACGCGCCCTGTGCCATGTCGGGAATTGAGTATATAGCGTTTGGCGTAGTAGCAACACAATACGTTGCTTTGTCACCGGCTCTTAACGGGAAGGAAAGCATTGTGGCGTTGTTTTTATCTCTGCCATCAATGTCAATCTTATGCTCCTCGGGGTCCCTATAGCTCTCTCCGTCATGGAAGGAGCCAACGTAAAGCTCCTCATTGTAAATAAAGCAGAAGGCAGGGTCCATTTTAAATGCTGACATATCTACCGTGCCAAGCTTTGGCGCAACCTGTACGGTTTTATCAAGAATAGCATTCAAATCAAAAACGTCAACACCGTCACTGCCCGTGATATAAACGTAATCGCCAAAATAAGCAATACCGCCGGTGTGTCCTGTGTAAGGCTTACTTGTAACACTTTCGGCAAGCTCGGTGTAATAATATTCCTCGCCGTCCTCGTCAATTACATAAATACGGGATGCCTCATCCTTATCCGACATATATCCGCAGGCTAAAAATACCCTTTCGCTCTCCATATAATCAAAGCCCTGTGGCACAAACCCGTCAAGCAGGTCGGGAATATAAAATTCGTCATTTGCAATATCATAAAAGGAGCTGTACATAATTGTATCAACCAGCTTAAAGCCAAGAAGCGCCATAACAATTACGCAGGCTAAAATAACAAGCACAGTTGAAAAAATAATTATCTTCTTTTTCATTTTTCCCTCCAAGGTTTATCTTTATATTACATTGTACCACAAAAAACTCTCTTTGTAAATAGAGATTTTCTTAATTATTTGGCAAAATAATAGGTTATTGCATATCTTTTCATATTGACAAAACCAAGTATAAATAGTATAATTGAAGTATAAATATTAGCCTCATGGCTAAAGGAAGGAGAAAAATATGAAAAAGTTTTTTGGCGAATTCAAAAAATTTATCACTCGCGGTAACGTTATTGATCTTGCAGTCGGCGTTATTATAGGTGGTGCATTTACAGCTATCGTTAACGGTCTTAGCAACTACGTGCTTAAGCCTCTTATCAACTGGGTTATCTGCTTGATGATGGGTGGCAAAGGCTTTGAGGATGCTGTTACAATGCTTAAGGAAGCTTACACCTTGGACGAAAACGGTGCTATAATGCTTGACGAGGCAGGCGCGCCTGTTATCGACCTTGCTAACTCCATTTATATTGACTGGGGTGCGCTTATCACCACAATTATCAACTTCTTCTTGACTGCCCTTGTTCTCTTCTTGATAATCAGAATTATCAACAGACTACAAGAGGAGCGTTCCGACATTCTCACAAAAGAGGATAAGATTGAGCTCAAGAAGCGCGGTATCAAGAAGTCAAACGGCGAAGCTGTTCAGGAATATATTGCTGAAAAGATTGCCGCTCGCGAAAAGGCTGAGGCTGAAGCCGCTGCCGCTGCTGCTGAGGCTGCAAGACTTGAAAGACTTGCTAACCCAACAACAGAAGACTTGCTTAAAGAAATCTTGGCTGAGCTTAAGGCGAAAGCATAATCAAACAACAAAAATGCTACCGACAACGGTAGCATTTTTTGTTGTTTCTTTTATGCTATATCAACGCGCTTGATAACTACGCTTTCACGGATTTTCTTAACGTCAGAGTTCAAAAGCACACGCTTTTCCATCAATGCCTTTGCAACCCTTTCGAGGTATTCCATATTTGCAGCAATTATCTCCTTTGCCTTGAAAAGGTACTCCTCTGTCCTTGCCGCGGCAACTGTTTCTCTTTGATAGGCAGACTCTGGGCTTTCGTGAAATCTTCCAATATCCACCAAAGCAAAGCCGCCCGTGGCGCTATCCCCATAGCCATCGTCAACTAAGTGCGTCGCCTTTCTTATATCACTTTGTGCACCGCTTGCCACCCAGCCAAATTTTAATTCTGCTGCCGCCTTGCCTGCCAATGCAACAAGTACCTCATGGGGGCGTCTTTTAAGCCTTTCGCATCTCTTTACAAAGCCACCGTTTTGAGAGCTTACCGAGGCTAAGCCCACGGAGCCCTCCTTAATTATGTCTAGCACAATCAAATGTCCTGCCTCGTGGTAGGCAACCATTTCAAGCTCCTCAGGGTCAGTTTCCTCCTCAAAGGCATCAAAGTCAAAGCTTTGGCGTAAATAAGCCTTGACAAGATGCTCAAGCTCTATCTTTTCCTTACGCTCATAGCCTGCGTAAATTGATGCCTCGTTAATAACAGTTTCAAGCTCCGCGCAGGTGTTTCCCTCAAGCATCTTAGCCACGTCATCACGGTTGGTTTCGGGCAAAAATCCCTTTTTATCCATAAAGTAACTGATTATGTTATAGGAATCCTTGCCCCTTGGCACCGCCATCTTAATGCGTCTGTCAAAGCGCCCCGCTCGAAGAAGCGACTCAGGTATATTCTTGCTTTCATTTATGGTTGCCACAACAAATACTTTTTCTCCCTTGACACTGTCAATACAGGTCTGCACCGCCACGTATTCCTCTCTGCTCTTTTCACTTGCAGTAAACTTGTCCATATCATCAAGGAGAATTATGCTTGGTTGGTTTTCCTTTGCCTCCTCAAAGATTCTTTCGAGAGCCTCAGCAAACTCACCGCTCTTGCGTGTTCTTCTCACAATGTAGCTTTTAAGTCCGCTTTCCTTTAAAAACGCAGTTGCTAAAAGAGTTTTACCAACACCGGGCGCCCCCTCAATCAAAACGCCTCTTGGCAAATTCGCCCCCAAGCTCTCATAATACTCCCTGTTTTTGAGCATATCGCAAATTTGCATCAATTCCGCCTTTTCCTTCTGATAACCGATAACCTTTTCAAATTCACTCATAGCTTTTCTCCTTTATTTCATAAAATTTTTAAACACCTTTGGATTTTTCTCAACGAAAAATGTCTGCCTTCCGCAACCCATTGTTCTTTCAAGCAAATAGCCAATGCTGATTTGGTCAACGTGGGACAAAAGCCCCTCTACAACAATAGGCGTCCTTTCAGTCCCCTTGCCTGTTATGAATTGATTATAATAATCCATCATTTCTACAAAGAGCAAAAATACAGTATATATAGCTGTATAGCGGTCGCTTTCGGTCAAAATGTCGTAAACTTTGAAGGCATAACCAAAATCTCTGTACACCAGCACCTTGCCAAATTCTATTTTAACGAAAAGACGCTTAAATATATTGCAATTAACGTATCTGTTCTCTATCAGCTCCTTGCATACGTCTGCGTATCCCGATAGCTTTCTGAAATACACCGGAAGGAAATTTTCGTAGTCCAAAAACTTCGTCTTGCTATTCGGTGCAAAAATACAAGTGTTGTCCTCTCGGTAGGGTCTTGTCAAAGCCTGATCGCTGTCCACCTCGTCATCTGTAAGCCTTATGCCGTCTTTGGTAAAGATAGGATTGTCAAAGCCGTTTATTTCCACACCGTAAACTATTTTTTTACCCTTTTGATAACGGTGTATTTCTCCATATAAATATGTGTCAGCCCTTAGATCTACTTTGTTATAATGCCTTATAGCAAACTGATTGTTCAAAACGTAAGATATGGCATTTGCAACCGTTTCGCTAACGTAATTGAAAGCATCCTCCGGCACAAAATCAAGCTCCTTAATTTCTCCAAAATTTCTTATAATTAACCTTTTAAGCTCCATATTTACCTCCAAAAGCCGCAACAATTAGTCAAGTGGGTGACTTGCACGAGTATATAATACCATATAGCAGCCCAAAATCTCAACTACGCACTGTCCCAATTTCAACCCACCTGTGAAATGTACAATTCATTACGTCCGTTAATGTAAAGAAAAACAGGCTCGGAAAACCAAGCCTGTTTAGATTTTATTCTATTATAGAGCCTTTTTAATAGCTTCCAAGAACTCGCCGTATTCCTCAAATGCAGGAAGCTGTGGGTAATCTGCCTTAATCTTGTCTGTGCTTTTGAAAAGGAAGCCTGCCTTGGAATTCAAAATCATACCGAGGTCATTATAGGAGTCTCCTGCGGCAATAGTTTCAAAGCCTGCGCTTTGAAGAGCCTTAACGGTTGTGAGCTTAGACTTTTCACATCTCATTCTGTAGCCTGTAATCTCACCGTTATCTGCCACCTCCAAGGTGTTGCAGAAAATTGTAGGCATACCAAGCTTCTTCATAAGCGGTGCGGCAAACTGCGTAAATGTATCGCTAACAATAATAACCTGTGTCAAGGAGCGAAGCTCATCCAAAAACTCCTTCGCACCTGGGATTGGGTCGATTTTTGCAATAGTGTCCTGAATTTCCTTCAAGCCAAGACCGTGCTCCTTCAATATAGCAATACGGTACTTCATAAGCTTATCGTAATCAGGCTCGTCGCGCGTTGTACGTCTAAGCTCAGGAATACCTGAAGCCTCCGCAAACGCAATCCAAATTTCAGGCACCAAAACACCCTCTAAATCAAGGCAAACAATATTTAAGTTACTCATAACATCCTCCAAAAATAAATATATTAAAGATTATATATCATACATTTCCATTTGTCAATAAAAAAAGCAAAAAGAGGCTTAAAACAAGCCTCTTTTTATGTTTTATCTTCCTTCACGCGTTTGTTCAAAGAGCCAAGTCCAAATTTCAGCCTTTCTTGAAGCATAGCCCCATACGTTGTGACCGTAGCCCGACAGCTCCTCATATTTCAAAACCGTACTTCCATATGCATTGAGGGCTACTATCATTACCCTTGTTCCAAGGAACGGCACATCCTTATCATCCTTACAATGCAAGGTGTAAATCGGCATATCAATAAGCTTTTCTGCTTGAGTGGAGTCACCGCCACCGCAAATAGGCACTGCCGCTGCAAAAATGTCACTGTGTCGCATTATTATATCCCAAGTACCAAAGCCACCCATTGACAAGCCCATTACATAGTATCTGTCCTTGTCTGTTGGGAACTCGTTTTCAACCGTCTGTAAAAGCTCAAGCACCGCCTTTAGCTCGTTAGACTCAGGTACCTCGTCAACACTGTATTCGCCCTTTACCCATGGCGTGTCAACCCACTGCTGACCCTCAGGGCACTGCGGTGCAACTATAATGCAGTCCCAAAAGGGGCTGTTTTCCAGCAAGAAAAGCTCCTTGAACATATGGTAAATATTGCCTGTGTTGTTTGTTCCTCTCTCTCCTGCACCGTGCAAAAAGAGCAACACAGGGTATTCCTTTGTGTTGTCGTAGTGATACGGAACGTAAAGTCTGTATGGCAAGGTGGTTCCGTCGCTTGCGGTAAAGGAAAGCGGTTCAAAAATCGTCCTCAAATAATCGTGGTCGATAATATTCTTGAACTTTGCAAGAACATAATCGGCATAATCCACATCCTTCAAGTCGGATTTACTGTATATAAAGTCCTTACCGGGTCTTGTACTCCAGTTACCGTTTCTGATGGTGAAAAGCACCTTTTCCTTTAAAGCGTCGAGCAAAAAGTCATATAAGCGGTCGTTTGTTGCGTATAGCGCATAGTCATTACCGAATACGCAAGCGCCAAAATCGTTCTCGGAATTCATTTTGTCCTTAACGCGCTTTATTCCCTTAATGTTACCAATATAAATACACAATTCATTTGTGTTTTCTTGGTCGTCGCCAATAGCCTCAAGAGTTATTTTGTGAGTCTTTTGCATATACTCAACAAATTTTTCCGTAAAGGCTTCAACACGCGGGTTTCCTGCCTCGTAAACTATAACATAATTACTAACACCGTTAACAGCTATATCAATAGGCCCGTCAGGTATGCCTTGGTTCAATTCCACTTCATCCTCATCAACAGGCGGCTGCTCAGGCGCGTTTGCCTTACTCATAAGCTCTTGAAAGCTATTTATCAAAATATCTATTTGGCTAATCGATGTGTTAAAGCTTATTCGCGGCTCATCATTCCACACAATAGTGCTATCTTGCACACAGCCCTCGTTTGCCACGATAGCAACATCTGTGCTTTCGCCTATTGGGAAGTATGTATATTTTAACATTTTGCCATCATTTCTTTTTGCAACAAGCTCAAATATAGCATTCTTATTGTCGCTGAGCATAAGGAATATTTCCTCGTCGGTCATACTGTTAAAAGCTGTTGGCACAGGATACTGTACTAAAAGGGCATAAAAATTAACAAATGGGTTTTCTTCGCCCACGCCTTTATACTCCGCCCCATCCAAGCGTGTTGCCACTATGTTTCCGTTCTCGTCCTCGGAAATTGTAAAGCTTTCTTTAATATCTCCCGCTTTAACGGTTATTTCACTCATTCCCGGCTGGTTTTCTTCCTCGTTTTTCATAAGATACTCGTAGAACACAGGGGAAACGTCTGCCCACTTAAAAACAGCCTCATCATCACGTCCGAGAAAATCAAGTGTGCTTTTTGGAACTCTTACAAGCTTTGTATATTCCTCGCCATAAGCCGAAACAGTATAATAAAAACCGTCTATCAATTGACTTATTCTCATAACGTGTCCGTCTTCGGTATCGCTAAACTGTGCCATGAGTATATAGCATCCATCATTTTCGCCCAATCCATACATATCAAGAGCTTCGTTGTCGGGATTGATGCAAACAACCTCATCTCCTTCAAAGCTCGTATAAAGAGCTCCAAAAGCAGCGCCTATCTGCTCTGCAGATGCACTCGTTCTTATAGGATAGTATAAGTCATAGTCATAAATACCATAAGGATTTTCGCCCGTAGAATGAATTTGCACAAGAGGTTTTATTTCATTGCTTGACTCGTAAAATGCTATTGCAAAACTCTCTATTCCACTCATTGCCTCGATAATGCTTTTGTACTTTTGGAAAATAATAGCATCAACCGTCTCTTTATCAAAATCGCTGTCATCTTCCCCGTCGTCAGTACTATCGCTTATATCAACACTCGCATCCGTGTCACTGACAGCTACACTTTCGCTGGTGTCAACGCTTTCGTCTGCTTCGCTGTCAGCTGTGTCTTCGCTTGTATCAACGCTTTCGTCGGTTTTGTCGTCCTCTGTGCTTTCTGTTGTTTCTTCATCGCTTGGCTCTGTGCTGTACACACTGCTACTTGTCGCCTGGGATTTTACCGACTCACTGCTTTGGCTTGGATTGTTTTCCGTTTCTCCACAGCTACCAAGCACCAGTGAAAACGCTATCACCGTAGCTAATAAAACTAATAACCTTTTCATTTATGCCTCCTTAATCATCTGCTCCAAGCGGCGCGCGCTCTTTGCAAGCTCGCAAACGCCCTCGAATACGTTATCAGGATTGTATGCGCTTAAATATCTGTCTGCCTCAAGAGTTAAGTAGCCTTGGTAGTTAATATCCTTCAACGCCTTAGCAATAGGCTCCCACTCAATATTCATAGAGAAAGGAATTTGGTGAGAATCTCCACGTCTGTCGTTATCGTGAATATGAAGCGCCTGCAATCTCTTGTCAAGGGCTCTTATCATTGTGGGCGCACTTGTGCCAAGTCCTGCCATTTCCGCATGACCTATATCAAGGCAAGCTACCAAAAATTCATCATTTACTATGTCGATATGCTTGCAAAAATCGTCGTGATGTGAGCAAGCCGCCGCGCAAGCGGTTGGAGCGTTTTCCTCCCAGTTCCACATATTTTCCGTTGCGATTTTAACTCCGTGCTCCTTTGCAAATGGAAGCAGCTCCCTGTAAAACTCCGCGTTTACCTCAGCGCTTGAGTGGTTGTCCGGATGGATTATACAAATCTTGCCTCCTGCCTCGGCTGTACATTCAATCGCGCGCTTTAAATAAGTTTCTCTTATCTGTGGCACAAACGAAGGGAACGGAGCGTGGGATTGGTTACATACAATACCGTTGTCAAGACCGATTTGCTTTAAACGACGGGCAAACTTCAAGTAATCCGCACCGTTTGTTGGGTGTGGCTTATCAAGTACGGTAAACGTGCTCCAATCAATACGAGCCATTTCAAACATAGAAAAGTCCCAAGCATCAAAGCCCGCCTTGGCAATAAGCTCAACCGCCTTTTCCTCGCCAACGTGGACAGCAGTTGAATATATCTCTGTAGAAATCTTCATAATATCACCTCAAAAAATAAATCTGTATTTTTATTTTATCACATATAAATAAATAATTCAATTGACTTTTGAAAATAAAAAGTGTATAATACACATATTAGCCTCACAGAAGTCATGCTCAAGCAATTTTGACTATGTGAGATTGACCAAGCACACGAAAGGACCCGGAATATGAAAATCACAGGCGCAATATTTGATATGGATGGCACACTTTTAAACTCAATGGACTATTGGGCGTTAGTTGCCGATGATTATTTAAAATCAGTAGGAATAACACCACAAGAATCTACCTGCCGCCGCTTTTTGGAGGACGGCATGAAAAGCTGGTACGAATACTGTCAGGAAGCATACGGCTTATCCGCTACATATGACGAGGCAAAGCGCGGTATTTACGCTTTTATGAACGAAAAATACGAAACTGTCATTGATTTAAAGGACGGTGCTAAAGAAATGCTTGACGCTCTTTACGAAAAGGGTGTTAAAATGTGCTTAGCCACCGCCACTGACAGAGAAACCGTTGAAAAAATACTTAAAAAATTAGATATTGAAAAGTATTTTCTTCGCATCTTTACCACAGGTGAGGTGGGCGTTGGCAAAAGAGAGCCGCTTATTTACGAAATTGCCCTTGACTTTTTAGGCACTGACAAAAACAGCACCTACATATTTGAGGATGCAATTTATGCTATGCGCACCGCATATACAAACGGATTTAAGGTTGTTGGCGTATATGACAAAAACGTATATGCTACCAAGGATGAAATAAAGAGCCTTTGTCACATATATCTTGACAAGGACAGCCGCTATAAGCTATTCTAATATGAAAAGAATTTTATCATTTCTGTTAATGTCACTTCTCTCTGTCCTTGTTTTAATCGGTTGTGATGACTCAAAGCCGGACGGCGACGTTTCAAGCACAAGCAAGGAAAGCCACGGTGACAGCTCCTCGCCCACTCAAGACAGCACAAGCTCTTTAGCTTATAACTTCAAAATGCAGAATTTAAACGGTGAGGAATTACAGCTTTCCGATTTAACAGGCAAGCCGATAGTTTTAAATTTTTGGGCAAGCTGGTGTCCGCCCTGCAAGGCAGAAATGCCCGACTTTGAAAGCGCGTTCAACAAACATAAGGACACGGTCACGTTTGTAATGGTAAGCGTTGACGATACATTAGAGGATGCCAAGGACTTTTACGAAGGCTCAGGCTACACCTTCCCTGCTTACTTTGACAGCTTGGGAGAGGGAAGCTACATATACGGTATTTCATCAATACCCCAATCCTTCTTTATAAGCGCAGACGGAAAAATCATTTCATCCCACACGGGTATGATATCTGCCGCCCAATTAGAGAATGGTATTAACGAGTTAATTAAATAACAAAAACCGCTGAAGCTTTCGCCTCAGCGGTTTTTCGTTGTGAAAAGTAGTCCTTTTGTCAACCCTTGGTTAATTTTCAAAAATCTCCAACCAACCAATCTCACAGTCAATGTCGTACAAGCCTGTTACGTCTTTTCCGTTTTGGTCGACAATCTTAACGGTTCTTACCCTGTTCTCCTCACGTCCCATACCTGAAATAGAACCTACAATAACACATTCCTCTATCTTGTGTCCTTCAAATAAGGTTCCGTGAACCTCGTATTTGTCACAGGTAAGAGTCTTGCCCTGCTCATAAACCTCACTTGCAGAGCCTGCGATAATGGTCAGCTCGATTTTCTTTATGGTAAGAGGCTTGCTGCAAACAAACTTATAGTCAAATTCGTCAGTTACCTCTATTCCGCCATAGTAAAGACGGAGCTTTTTAGATTTCAGCAATGCTTCAAGCGTTTCATTCAAATCTATAGTGCCGACCTCTGTAAGACCAACGCTACTCATATCAAGCACCAATTCGTAACCCTCGGGCAGCTCGTCACACCACCAGCTATCGGCGCTGTATCCGTGCCACTTGCCGTCATATACCTTAGTATATTTTGGCAATCCGATTTCAATCAAGTGGTCTGAAAGCTTTAATTTACCGAACTGACTGCACTCAATCTCAAAGAATTCCTGTGGCAAGCGTTTTCCGTTCATTGTAATAAACACGCACTCGCTTGGAATTACATACGATATCTCACCAACACCCGCAACAAACGGACGGTCACCAATCACGCTCCAGTCGATTTCATAACCAAACTCTAAATCATAAAAGTTATTGTTAAGAATATCAAGGTCCTCGTTTGGCATAACAATGCTTTCAGGAGCATACAAAATATCAAATTTGTCCGAAGACTCAATAATGCTTGGCGGAGTAATTGTTATTTTTCTTGGCTTAATGGTAATGGTATCAAATACGGTTTCTATGTTGGGGTACAAATCAAGCATTGACTCTCCGGTTTCCTTGTGGATAATATCAGCAACAAAGAAGGAGTTTTCATGAACGCCAACATCTGTAAACTCTAAGAATCCGCCTGCTAAAATACGGTGTTGTGAGTTAATTGCGGCAACCTTGGTCAATTCAACCGTTTTTGGCGTTCCGTCATAGTCAAACACATCAGTTTCGGACTCAATAGTAATTAACGCTCTTGTCCTTAACGTCAAGGTACCAAAGGTTGAAGCCTCGCTGAACTTATAGTTATCCTTAGATACAAGCATACCTGTTGTCTTATCGTACAACCTGATAACAGGCTCATTCTTAATCCTGTCAACGTTTGACAGTATAACAGAGCCCATATTTATTCTCAGGTTCTGCTCTGCCAACGAGCCTTCCCATCCCTCAAGGATGCTTTCACCAAAGAGCGCGCCAACGTCCTCGCGGAAGCCCTCTAAGGTATTTGTATGCACCGTAATTTCAAGAGGCGTTACAACAAGATCTCCAAGAGTTTCCTTAGTTACAACAAATGCGCTCTCGGGCAAAGGAATACCGTCTATTGACGCTTTAATCTCATAGGTGTTCTTGCTACCGCCAAAAATTCCAAACTCACCCTTAATTACGTCTGTTTGCTCACCCGTTGGTACAATTTCAATTACAAGACCGGGTATTGCGCTTTGAGACGGACAAATGTAGGTTGCACCATTGGGGTTGGTTAGCGGCGCACCGTCGTAAACCTTTGTTGCTCCCTGTGTGGTAACCTCAATTTCAATACTTCCTATAACAATAGTACCGTATTCAATCTCTATATCGTAGTTTGGAGTTGTCCTTTGGCTTGTACCCTTTACATAAAATTCAACAGTAAAGCTATTTATGTACGCGCCTGGGTTAATTGGAGGCTCGCCGTCAAATATAACCCTTGGCTCCTCATCCCTCATCATTGGGGATTTGCACAAATCCTCAAAATTATAATAATCATAAGGCTGTGCCGCGCCTGTATAAGCAAAGGTAGTTCCGCCTGATGTTATTTTAATCGGACGTCTCTTTTCTACCTCAAGAGAACCGTTTGTTATCTCAACAATTTCGTAATACTTGCTGGCATCATTGCCTAATCTGTCAAGAATTTTTATAGAGCTCTCCACAACGGAAGCAACTCCTAAGTTCTTTTCGCCGGTAACAGCGTCCGTTGTCACGTCAGTTTGCTCTCCCACAACCGTCATTGTGATAGTATGCAGGTTATTTAAGAAATTGAAAACATTGTAGCCATCGCTAACAACAGGAGCGCCGTCATAGTATTCCTTATAGCCGTTCAATGCACTGATAATTATCTTTCTCTTTATAACCTCAATGTACTCCGAGGCAATCTTCTTTATGTCGTAGCAATACGTTACGGGTTCGTTGTTACTGTTTAGAATAACTATACTGCTTTCGTCAATTTCCACTAAATATTTACCAAGCTCAGGACCAACGTCGTTTTTGAACTTTACATTTATACTGTCACCTTGACCAAGACCCAAGCCTGAAATTCTGTTGCCGAAAGCATCCGCGTGGTAAACGCTTTCTCTATCAAATATAGGGTCAATTACATAGCCCGTATATTCCTCTTTGTCACCGCTTACCTCAATTCCGACGGTACGCTTTGTTACCGTCAAGCTTCCGTCAATGATAGATATTTCATAGTTACTTGTATTGCTGCCAACAATTACAGGCTCACTGTGAGTAATTGCTGTGGAGCCTATTTTGGTTATTTCTCCTGACAATGTCATTTGCACAGAATGAGTGCCTAAAATACCGCCAAGAGCGTGTTGCCTCTCCACAATATAGCCGGGAGGAGTCAACGGTGTTGCGTCATATTCCCTGCTCTGTGATACAATTTCTATTGTTACAGGACGCTTTGTAACCAAAAGCTCACCAAAGCTCTCGGTTACCTCGTAGTTTGTCATATTAACCGTTACGTCTGCGCCTTGCCAATATACCTGATAGGAGCAGTAGTTAGTAATTCCTATTACCTTGTCCCCGTCAAGCATAACGTCGGTTAGCTCTGCAAAGTTAACATATCTTATTTCTTGATTGTCCGCCACCGTTCCGGCAGTTACCGTTGCTGTCTTGTTTGTAAGAGCTTGACCGTTATACATCTGCGTCGCATCGTATGTAGTTACGGTTATAGGACGCTTAGTTACAGTCAACGTACCGTATTCTGTGCCTGCAACAACGAAATTCGTAGCAGGAGCGATAGCATCGTTTCCGGTATACCTTATCACGTATTCAAAGGTGTTAGGAATACCGATAACCTCTCCGTTTTCAATCAAAACATCAGTTATCCTTGCATAAGAGGTGACATCGAGATACTGATAATCCAAGAGTCCCGCTCCACCAATTGCAAAGCTATCGGTTTTTGTAAGCTCTGTTCCGTCATAAACCTTTTGGGCACTTCCCGAAATCAAAATAATAGGACGCGGGAAAATCTTTAATTTTCCGTACTTATAGCCTGTTATAGCGTAGTTGTCAAAAACACTTTCTCCGTTTGCGTCAAGAATATCCTTAACGGTAAATTCGTTATCTCTTTCCTCCGCATCTACAATTCTTGAGTAGCCTGTACCAACAGGAGTATGTCCTGCCACAAGACCCATATTTGATAAAAGGTCGTTTTCGTCTACCGCCAAAGCGTAGCACTCCTTACAGGTATAAAACTCTCCGTCGTAAATTACCCTGTTCGCTTCATCCGTCGGCATAGAGCCGGAGATAAAGGCAACAGGTCTTTTTTCAAGGTGTAGCATACCAAAGCTTCTGTCAATGGCGTAGTTTTTAGTCACAGATGTTTCCGTACCCTCAATGTAAACGCCAAGAACGTTAAAGCGATTTTCCACGTCTGTCACAGCAGTATCAACGTAGCTTCCGTCAAGAAAGTCTACTCTTACCTCGTGTCCGTCAACCAACTCAAGCTCAGATATTATTTCAATAGCATCTTTTCCGTTGCGCCTGTGTGCCTCTCCGTCGTAATACACAAGGGTATCAAAGCCCTTTGATGCCACGGTAATGCTTCTTTTGTCAATTCTTAGCTCTCCCAAGGTGGTGTTAATCGCATAGTTAAAGCTCTTGTCCTGACCGTCCTCGGTTATTTCAAGCTTTATTACGTTGTCAACCGTTTCTGCATCAATAATAACAGTGCTTTCCACGCACTCAACCTTGTGCTTGCTTAAAAACTGTGCCGAGCCGTCAGCATATGTATATCCGGGGGCGGATAATTCCGTACCGTCGTAAACCTTATCTGCTGAATTTGTTAAAATATTTATTGTCAATGGCTGAAGCTGAAGCTTGCCCAAATGCTTAATAACCTCATAGTTGTCGGTTACAGGCTTACCGTTTACATCAAATATTGTAACGGTAAAATCGTTGTCAATAGGCTCCTCCAAGCAGTCCGTAACGCTTGACCATTTAGTAACCTTAAGCTCGTGACCCTCTACAAGCTCCTTTTCATCATAGAGAGGTATTTCCATACCCTGTGGCTTACCGTTGTATACGGCGCCCACTAAATCCTGAGACGATACTTCGATTTTCTTTTTGTGAATAGTAATTTTACCGTTTTCCTCGTAGCTTAAGCTATAATTCTTAATTACGCTTTCTCCGTTTCCGTCAACGATATCAAGCTCCATTACGTTTTCGAGGTTTTCAATGGCGTTTGTCGCCTTTGTAAAGCTCAAAATCTTAAAGCTATGACCTACTGCAAGGCCCTCAATTTCCTCCGATGTATCTACAACGGTATATCCCTTGAAAGAGATTTCCTCTCCCGTGTATGTGGCGCTCTCCGTGTTTGTTTTAACGGTAACAGGTCTTGGCAAAACTCTTAATTTGCCTGTAACGTGGGTTATAGAATAGTTGTCGGTTAAGTTATTGCCTTCACCGTCACGAATTGTATATTCATGCTTGTTTTCTATTTCTCCAACCGGTGTAAGTCTTGCAATTATATCGGAAATTGTAGCATGGTGACCATCTACAAACGGTGTGTCCTCGGACTCCCAAAACTCCAAATCGTATTTTTCTGTACCGTCATATATAAAATCGTGATCGGGAGTAATTATGACAATAGGACGCTTGTTTATGGTAAGAGTTCCCTCTATTTGAGAAATATTATAATGATGAGAAACATCAACACCGTTTCGCACAATGTAATATTCGCCCTTGTTGGCTGTAGAGCCTACACCCTTAATTGACGGGAAGGAATTTTCAACCATCTTAACCACGTCATCCTCATATGCCAAGCTACCATCGGTAACCTCCCAAACCTCGTGGCTGAAAAACTCACCGTTATATGTAGTTTCCTTTGACTCAACCGTTATAACAATGTCGCGAGGAGTAAAGGTGATGCTTACGGGCTTTACCATTACGTTATAGCAATGGGTTACGTCCTTACCGCTTTTGTCCTTTACAATTATAGTGTCCTTTACAGGTGTTACTGCGGTGGTCTTTTTTGTCGTATCCTCAAAGGTAAAGTCGTCACAGTAAACCTTGTCATCGAACGCTAAGGAAGCTGTAGCTGTTGGCTTTTCACCGTACACAACCGTCTTTTCCTTGGCTGTTACATAAATATTTCTCGGAACAATAGAGAAGCTTTGCTCCTCACTAAACCGCTCGCCAAAGAGACCGTTTGCCACAACACGCATTTTGTATTCGCCCATGTGCATAGGCACCTCGGTGCTCCACTCGCCCCCCGATGCCTTACAAAACTCGTATCTGACGTCAGAAAAAACTGCGTTTGCCGTAAAGGAGGGCTTATTGCCATATTCAATTTTGTCAGATGCAAGACTATCTCCGAAAATCATACCCTTTGTAATCGCAAATGCTGTAACCAGCATAATTATTGCGGATATGGTGCAAATAATCGGCACTCTGTATTTTCTTAAAAGCTTGCGAATCTTCACTCGCCTGTTAATTTTTGCCTTATAATCCTGATATAGCATATTTCCTGCCTTTTATTTTCTGCACACCAAGGGCATTTTGCCCTTAGTGTGTATATTTTGTTATTTAGTAGTTACGCTTATTTCGCCCTTCAAGCGTTTAATGTCGTAATTCTGCGTTACGGTGTTTCCATTTGCATCCTCTATTACAACCGCTCCGATTTCCGTATCACTAAAGTCGCCTCTGCCTGTCAACGTTTCTCCCGTTTGGGTAACGCTAACTATTCTATGACCCAGCCTCTCCATTAGCTCAAGAACCTCGGGGTCAGCCGTCAGCGTGTAGTATTGAGGGTCATAGCGTCCGCCATATCCGCCCTCCGATACAGGCTTTTTCAAGTCAGAATACTTGATTTCGCTTGTGTCAGCTTGTAAAGTAATTGTTATTTTGTTAACGTTTATATAACCGTAGGTGTTTTTGAAATAATACCTGTCTGTAACATCTACTCTGCTCTCGCCGACCCCCTCGTACACCTTACATGTAAAGTAGTTTTGCGTTGAGCCCGCATCCCTTCGGCTTGCCTGGAAGGTAACCTCCAAATGGTGCTGATCCGACAAAAGCTGCGTGTTAGTATATACCTGCCAGGAATACTCCTCTCCTGTATAATCAAAGGTATGACTTTCACTCTTTACTTCGACTATAGCCTCATACATTTGGAGCTTGCCAACACCCGGCTGAATATCAAAGTTGGAGGTAACATCCTCACCGCTACGGTTGATTAGCCTTACATTGCTGATAGTAATATCTTCGCTTCCAACGTGGTCGATATAACCGTTTATATCACAAACAACCCTTACGTTATTCTTTATTTTTTCAAAATCCTGATTACCGTAGAATGATGTATTTTCCACAGTCGCGCTCAAAACTATACCCGGCTTGTACTGTACAGGATCCACACGCGGTATAATTACCAAGGCTGGTTTGTCCGGCTTGTTGCCGCTTCCGCCTGTTGAGTTGTCTGTAGAATCATCCGTTGAATTGTCCGTTGAGCTATTGGTAGAGCTATCCGTAGTATCGGTGCTATCGGTTGTGTCTGTGCTGCTGGTTGTAGCAGTATCTGTTCCGGAGCTTAAACCATCTCCTGAGCTACTGCCTGAGCCGTCGCTCGGTCCCGGACCTGGACCCTGACCCGGGTCTGGTGTTGGTGTCGGCTCCGTTTCACCGCCTGCACCACTGCCCGTTACCTCTAAAGCCATCCAGCCCACACCGTCAATATATACCTCTGTCCAAGCGTGACCCGTGTTTGCTCTTACCTCTTCCCAGGTGTCAGCCTCGTCCACAAATGCCACAACTCCAACAGTATATCTTGCAGGTATGCCAAGGGCTCTTAAAAGCATAGTTGCTGCCATTGCATAGTGACGGCATACACCCTTTTGATAAGAGGACATAAACGCAACGACCACGTCGTCCTCATAATCAAGATTTCTGTTGTATTCCATATCATACTCTGCGCAGCTTTGAATATATTCTGCCACCTTGTCGAGTATGTGCGGGTCATTTTTGTTAAAGCCGTTTTCAAGTATAACGGTATCCATATACGCCTTTATAGCGGAATTTTCCTCTATTTCAAGATAGGTGTCGTATACATATTCTCTGTATGCCTGCTCCTCGTCCTTCAACTCGTCAGGCAACGAGGGAAGCAATTTATCACTTGAATACCAATAGTCATAGTAGTAAACCATTGCGTTTGTGCAAGCAATATCGCTCACTATTGTATCGCTTGTTTGAATTCTGTAGTCCGCCAAAGCCGTGTCCAAATAGACTGGCAGAAAATATCTTGAGGTTGTAAACTCAAGCTCAAGTCTTTCGCTTACAAGACCCTCGTTTGCAAGAGCAAAGGAGGTAAGATAGCTCATGCTATATGTATCGTCTATGTGTGCGTCATAGCTGTCAATGGAGTTAAAGCCACGACCGTAATAGTCGCCAAAGCTCATCTCCTTCATATAAATTTTTCCCGTCTTAGTTGACTTCACCCTTGCCAAAAGGGTATCTCCATAGCCGGGGTTCGATGGCGGTGTCGGTAACGGAAGGTCAGTATCCGTTTCACTTCCGTCAAAAACCGTAAGCACGCCAAGCTGATAGCCTGTCAGGTCATAGTTGATGGTTACATCGCTGCCCTCTACTCCATCCACGTCCTTGTTCTTAACGCGAAGCTCCGCTATGTAGTTAAAATCAGAGCCGACAAGCACCTCTCCACTAACAACAACTACAAGCTCGTGCTCATCAAGGACCTGTGTTTCGGAAACAACTCTCCAACCCGGAGCGCGAAGAAGCTCACCGTCATATTGCTTTGATGCACTATCTGTTCTTACAGTTACTACTCTCTTGGTTATAATTAATCTACCAGTCGTTTGGTTTACTGCATAGTTTGAGCTTATGTCATCTCCGTTTTCGTCGAAAATTCTAACTATCATATTGTTAGAATACTCGCCGGCTATTGTTGGGTTTTCGCTAAAGTCAACAACATAGCTGTGTCCTCTTTCAAATAGCTCATCCTCGCCTGCGGTAATTACATACTTCTCGTGTCTGAGAGGCTTACCGTCATACATCTTCGAGCTATCCTCTGAGGTAATAAACAAAGAAAGAGGAGTGATTTCCAAAATTCCGTAATACTCGTCGGACAAGCTGTAGCAATCGGTTACAGGTGCGCCGTTTTCATCCAAAATAGTAAGGGCTACCTTATTTTTTATGCTGCCTCTATTTGTAATGCTCACCTCAAAGCTTACATTTGCTATTCTGTGTCCCTCATAAAGCTCACCTGATGCAATCCACCAGTCAAGATCCTGGTCATTCTTCACAAGCGGTGTTCCGTCATATTGCTTTGACGCGCCCGAGGTACCTATACTAAGCTCAATCTTACCAATCTCAAGCGTTCCGCACAGAGCGCTTACGTTGTAAAGCTCGCTCACATCATTATTTGCCTCATCCAGTATTGACCAAATATAAGTGTTTGCGCTCTGACCAACGGTTGATTGCACACCTGTAAATTCAACAGCTACACGGTGTCCCTCCATAAGACTGCCGATGCTTTCGGTATATTCCTTGCATTCGATAGGCTTTTTACCGCTCCTTATGAACTCGTCATAAGAAATATATTTGTTAGAGGAGGTTATAACAATATCAACAGGAAGAACACTCAGCGTGCCCGGCTCCATTGTTACCTCATAGTTGTGAAGCACGCTTTGGTTGGTTTTCTTGTCAACTATTTCAAGAGTAAAGGTGTTTTCCCCATTTCCAACGCCCTCAACCTTGCCTGTTATATTCACAGTCTCAACGTGGTCACTTGATGCCAAATTGGCAATAGGATAGTATTCCTTGCACTCAAAGCTTCCGCCGCTTTCGGCAATTGCTTTGTAGGAAACGCTTGCACTCTTGGTTTGTACGGTAATCGGACGTTTATTAACCTTTAATGTACCCAAAACCATATTAATATCATAAAACTTGGTTACGGGATTGCCATTAGCGTCGCTTATGGTTATATAATATTCGTTCTTTCGCTCTCCCGCCTCAGTTTGGTCATAAAGAGGCTCTGCCGCGCTTATGTAGTGTCCGTCCTTCAAGCCGCCCTCTAATATTCTGATAGCATCTATCTCCGACTTCAAGGGTGTACCGTCATACACCTTTTCAAGGGATGGCGTAGCTATAGTTATAGGATAGCCCGAAATTGTCAAGCTACCGTAAATCGTATCAATATCATAGTTGGCAGTAACCTGAGCATTTGATCTGTCAAGCACAGTAACCGTTATAATATTTTCAGAGCTACCAACCTCTGTACGGGAAATACCGAACTGTACGTTAAGTCTGTGTCCCGTCAAAAGATTTCCACTAACTGTTTTAAAGGTTTCGCAGGTTATAGGCGTTCCGTCATACTGCTTAGACGCACTGTCGGATGCCACCTTAATGCTCCTTTGGTTTACTGTCAGCTTGCCCGGGCGGTATTCAATGCGGTAGTCCCCCGTCACGTCAACCTGATTGGCGTCAAGGATTTTGACGCTCATTTTATTCTCAGAGGTTCCCGCAGCGGTTTGAGAGCCGTGTACCGTCGGTATCAAGGTATGTCCGTCCTCAAGCTCTCCGCTGACTAACTTCCACTTTCCGTTTACCAGTGGCTCGCCGTCATATATTTTCGTCTGGCTTTCTGTGGAAAACACCAGTAGTCTTTGCTCACCCGAGTTAAATACTCCCGTAAGCGAAAGCACCACCACCGTCACAGCTAATGCCAATATGCTCAATATCATAGAACCGAGCAAATATGTCTTCTTCATTGTTCTACTCCTGATAAGAAATCAATGTGTAATAATCGTTGCTTTTATACTAAATAGTGCGCTGTAAGCGTGCCATAAAGGCTTTGCAAATAACCATCCTGTCCTGTCCAAACAGGTTATCAAGGAAGGCGCAAAGTCCGTCTGCCTCATTCTTTATGTAAATTGGGTTTTGCATCTCCAATTTTCTTAGTACCTTCTTTGCAAGTATGTCGTCTATTGCGCTCAGCTCGTCGCCTCCGCAAGCCACGAATACAGGTATGTAGCATTTTATCTGCTTCATAATACGGTTACCGAAGGTGATTTGGAAGTGCTTGATAAGATACTTGTCAAGCTCCTCTATTCTCTTCATATTTCTTGAGGTTATTTCGTATTCCTTCATTGCCTCTGTGGTCAGCTTGTTAAACTGCTCCGCAGATATTACCGTCTTTTGTGTCTTTGGTGCTATGAATGGCTCTGCCTTCATATCAAGGTTCATTATCATTGCACGGTCATATACCTTATCTGATATTGCAAAGGTTGAGTCGTCGTTGTTAGCCGTTCCAACAAACCACATATTAGGTGGCAATTTTACGTTACCGTTTATTAACTGTGCAGGGTCATCATCCCACACGTCAGACACTACTGTCAAAAGTCTTTCATCCTCGTTTGGTAGCTCAAGCAAGGACAAAAATTCCGCAAAATAGTACTCTACTCGTGCAATGTTCATTTCGTCCATTACAGTCACATACATATCCTTGGAATAGTTTGCCTCGTACATCTTTTCAAGCAGCAGTGTTTCGTTAAATCTCTTTGTAAATTCGTTATAGTAGCCTATTAAGTCAGTTCTTTCCTTCCACATTGGCTGTACGGGAATAACCGTTGAGGTATTGTCGATAAAGTCACCGAATGCGTGTGCCAAGGAGGTTTTACCTGTACCTGACATACCTTGAAGAATTAATATTTTACTTACCGCCATTCCGGCTACAAATCTTCTTATGTCGTCTATATCGTAGTATAGCTTTAATCTTGATGCCGCATAGTTTCTAAAATTCTCACAGAACTGACGCAGAGTTATATGCTCATCATAGCTTGTTCTTTGCAAGGAAATTCTTATTTCGTCAAGGTTGCATAGCTTACAAAAGCGACTGCCGCCCTCGTTTACTTCCTCTACGTCTTCGTTTTCTTCCTCGTTTTCTGCCTTAGCGGTGCCCTTTACCTGAGTGCCCGATACCGCAACACCGTTTTGCGCAACCACAGTAGTTTGTCCACCCGTTAGGGAAACGCCGCTGACGTTTATAACCTTTGGCTTTTTGCGTCCGAATTTCGTATCTACCCTTATTACAACCGCAAGAAGCAACAGTAATACAGGCAAAGCCAAAAAGACTATAAGCATCAAATATACCATTTCCGCACGAACCTTGCCTGCAAGAGCAGCCTTTAAGTCAAAGTCCCCTGTCCACAGTGCAAGTGATAACAAAAGAGTAGCTATCACAACAACAACTATGCAAAAAACGTATAGCGCTTTTTTCTTTTTATTCTTTTTTTCCATAATTCTTTAGCGTCCTACTCCTCTGTCTTATTTTCGTTACTGTCGGTGGGAGCTTCCTCTGTTGTGGGCTCCTCCGCCGTTTCATTTACAAGCTCGGTCGTCGGCTCGTTTACAGGCGCACCTATGCTGCCTTCCTGTTTTTCAACCTTTTCCGTTGCCACATCCTCTTCATCACCTGTCGGTATTTCAAAGGTTGGCACTGCCTTTAATTCCTTGACAACCTCCGCCTTCAGCTTTTGTACTATTTCATCAAGCTCCTGCTTGTCTGTCTTTACAACTGCATTTTTCTCAGCTTTTTTAGCTTCCTTTTCCGCACGCTTAGCTTCCTTTTCTGCCTTTACAGCTTCCTTATATTCCTTTAACGCCTTGGTTCTTATAGACTTTTTGGTGATGCCCCATTGCTTCTTAAAGAAGCTGATAAACGCATCAAGCTGATGCTCGATTTCCTGGAAGCACTTCTCGCTTGTAAAGTCCTCGCTGGGTCCTATCAAGCCATTTTCCGAGCGCACTGCAACAAGCCTTGCCTCGCTAACCTTACGTCTTTCCTCAAGATTGTCGCACTCCGTCTTAAGATCTGCAATTTTAACGTCCTTTTCACGCAAGTTACCCTTAAGTCCGCGCACCTCTGCCTGCCACATAGCGCGGATACCGTCAATAACGAGAGCATTTTCCGCTTCAATAGCCGCAACCTTTTCGTTATGCTCTGTTCTTTCGGTGTCAATTACGTTATTAAGCTCACCGATTTGCTCCTCATAGCCGTTACGCTGTACGGTAAGCTTTTCCTCGTACTCGTCGCAAATGCGCGCCTTTTCCGCCTCATTTGCTTCCTTAATATTATCAATCTCGGCTGCATGACTTTCGTTAAGGTCGCAAATTTCCTTAGCGTGAGCCTCCTTAAGAGCCTCAATTTTGCCATTTAGCCTTGTTATTTCCTCGTTTAAATTTTTCTTTTCTGTTTCAAGAGTCTCAATATCTCCCTTTAACAGCTCAATTTCCTGTCTTGCTAACTGTAAATTTTCTCTGTCCTCCTGCAAAAGACGGTTTGTCTTTTCCAAAAGAAGCATATATTCCTCAGGGTCACCGCCATTTTCACGGATACGGTGGCGCAAAGCCTTTAGCTGGTCAAGTAAACGGCGCTTTTCCTCCTCCTTGCGCCTTTGCTCCTCTTTTTCATACTCAGAATGGAGCTCATTCTTTAGGTTCAAGCCATACTCGTATGTCAAGAAGGATGCAAGCATTACAACCTCTGCCATTTCATCGGCAACATCCATACGGAATGGGTTTTGAACAGTTACCTTTTCTTCAACAGAATAACCAACCTTGTCATACGCGCTTACAAACTCATAAAGCTTCAATGCTCCACGGAAATTGTGGTTCATTCTAAGCACGTTTGTCTTTGTAATAGGTGGCTTTAGCATTGCCACCTTGCCTACCTCCTGCATAAGCGGAGTTGCCAAGAATGCAAGTACAAGCTTTAGCTGGTTGCCTATTCTGACTATAATATCTCTTGATTCACTCTGACGTCTTAAATAAACGTCATCCTTCCTCTCCTCCTGCAGCTTAACCTCAAAAGTAAGGTTACGCTTTGTCATAACGATGTTTTTGTTCATAGTCATTTCACCGTTATATGTATGCTCAAGCTCAAGGATTTTATTGTAACGCACCATAATAAAATCACGCAAGTAGTTAAGAAGCATATAAAGGAAACGGTTTTCATATACCGCATAGTCACTTAAGCGCTCGACAGTATAGAGACGGTCCGGAACAATGTCCTCCCCCTCTTCAAATCTTGTTATAAGATTACTGTGGCGCGCCAAATGCTCGACGGAGTCACGGGACACATTCTTAACCTTCTCAATGTCCACAACCTCGCCGTTTGAGCGAATAAACTGCCTTTCCTCACGAATAGCCTTTTCAACGTGTACAAGGCCCTCCTCGATAGCGTCAACCCAATCGGTGTCAACGGTACAAATTTTCCTTGTAATCGTTATGGTATCGTTTTTAGCATCCGCCTTTGCTGTGCTAAGACGCTGATTTGCACATTCACGGAAATCCGTTGTATTTTTGCGATAATCAATCAGCGCTCGATAATATATGTCTAAATAATTCATGCGTTACTATCCTTTGTTTTTAACCCGGCGAAAGAGCCACTCTCGGCTCTTTCGCCAAGTCTAATTTGTTAATTCTGCATTTTGCATTTTTTTGCGGGACGTCGTCCCCTACAACTTCGCGCGTTTTTTACATTTTATATGGTTCTTTGTAGCCTTGCCATAAAGGCTTTGCAAATAACCATCCTGTCCTGTCCAAACAGGTTGTCAAGGAAGGCGCAAAGTCCGTCTGCCTCATTCTTAATGTAAATTGGGTTTTGCATCTCCAATTTTCTTAGTACCTTCTTTGCAAGTATGTCGTCTATTGCGCTCAGCTCGTCGCCTCCGCAAGCCACGAATACAGGTATGTAGCATTTTATCTG
>JAZSGX010000029.1:0-22481 GCA_045532975.1 Eubacteriales bacterium
GGTCGCGGGTAAAAAACAGATACCAAAAAAAGAAGGGAACTTGCAAATTTTGCAAGTTCCCAACATTATTTAATTCTAAAAATAATAGTAGAACAAAGGTTTTGGTGTAAGGGGTATCTGTTTTTGGTCTGTGCTTATTGCAACACCCCCTGTGTTACGTTTTAGGAGCTTTTTATTTTGGGTAAATAGCCTTGTATTTTTTAGGGGAACAGCCCACGGTTGATTTGAAAACCTTTGCAAAAAAATTATAGTAGAACGGAGGTTTTGGTGTAAGGGGTATCTGTTTTTCGTCTGTGCTTATTGCAACAACCCCTGTGTTACGTTTTAGGAGCTTTTTATTTTGGGTAAATAGCCTTGTATTTTTTAGGGGAACAGCCCACGGTTGATTTGAAAACCTTTGCAAAAAAATTATAGTCCTCATACCCACATAGCTCTGCCACTTGATAGAGAGACAGGTCACTTGTGCTTATCAACTCCTTGGCGGTATTCATACGCAGCTGTATTATGTATTTTGTTGGCGGTATGCCAAGCTGCGCCTTAAAGCAAGCGTTGTATCGGGTGACGCTCATACCCTCGAGCCTTGCAAGCTCCGGAATTGATATTTTTGAGTTGTAATTGCTATTGATGTGATTTAAGGATTTTGAAAGACTGTTTCGCGGTTTGTTGTATGTTTTTATAGCTCTTGATAATTCTACTAAAAGCTTTTCGTAAGATGCGCTCAAATCCCGCTCCCTTAGACTGTCGTTTTTTAAAAAGCAGTTGAAAAGGCGTATAAATCTTGTTTGCAAATGATTAGGCTGCTCGGTTTTATTTATCGAGGGATAGATTTTGATGTCTAACTCGCCAAGCAGCTCTTCAATATTGCTCCCTGTGAAATGCACCCAAAGATAATTGAGTTCTCCGCCTGTAAATTGCTGACTGTAGCTTGTCTTTGGAGGCAAAATTATCACGTCCCCCTCTGACAAAACGGTGGTGCTGCCGTTTCCTGTGAACTTATGCGTTCCTTTAATTGTGTACAGTAAATAATAATCAAGGCGTCCCTTGGCGTTTTCACTTGTATGGATTCTGCTTGTGTTTATGCTGCCTGCGCAGTTAACCAAAAGCTCCCGCTTATCGGAAAAACGGTCATCCTTGCCTAAGTCTCCTGTGAGCTGTGAGTTTAAGTTTAAATAATAAAACGCTTCCTTCATAACTAACTCCTCAAATCAAGATGTTGGTTAAATAATACTACTTTTTGGTTAAATGCTCCCTTGTAACTTCTACATTATTTATTATACAATAAAAACACAAAAATGTCAAATAATACTTTAAA
Source organism: Eubacteriales bacterium (assembly GCA_045532975.1). Classification (GTDB taxonomy): domain Bacteria; phylum Bacillota; class Clostridia; order Oscillospirales; family CAG-272; genus RGIG2000. The sequence goes on from JAZSGX010000029.1 coordinate 1,313, forward strand.
GGAGATTAGAAAATGAAAAAGCTACTTATCACAATGCTCTTAGCGTTGACAATGTGTGTTCTATTGGCGTTTGCGGTTAGTGCCGAGGAATATGAGTTTGTTGACAATTTGGGCACTCCATCCTGGTACACAGGAAATTACGAATTAATGAAGGACACAACCTCAAAGGTTGTTTTGTCAAATGGTGACGGTACATACACCGCTTACCCTGCTTACTACGTTTTGAAATACTACATCACCGTAAAGGACGGTGCTATATCTGAAGCGTATATAAACGGCTTCGACTATTCCTTTGTAAATGAAAAAACAGGTAGGGGCTATGGTTCGGGCGCAATTTATAAAATTGAATTGCCATACGGCTTAACAACTATTAAGGATAATTATTTCGGATTCTATCCAAAGGAAGCAAATGTGGTTGAGCTTGTAATGTCCGATTCAATTACGTCAGTTGCGGCTCACGCATTCCGTAACGATAAGAGCAGCACTAAATTGCATCTTAAAAAGGTTGTTTTTTCTAAGAATTTAACGTCCGTAGGCGCTTACGCTTTTTTGAAAGTAAATACACTTGAAACGGTTGAAATTCCCGCGGGAACAGATGCTGAGCTTGATTTTTCAGGGACGCAAATATTCATGGGCTGTTCAAGCTTGAAAAGCTTAGATTTGTCAAAGAGAAATATCAAGGTGCTTGGCGGTAACTTTTTGGAAGAGTGTACAAGCCTTGAAAAGCTTACCTTGCCGGACTCCTTGGAGGAAATCGGCTCATGCTCTATATACAAATGTCCAAAATTATATTTAGCAAGTGACTTTTTACCTGAAAATCTTAAAAAGGTGGGCTTCCACTTCTTATCAGGATGCAGTAGTGTAAATAAGGTGATTTTCTTCCCAGAGGGCTTTGAGGCATTTACCTCAAACTACAATATTAGTAGTGATAAGGCAGTTGCGCCGGACCTAACCTTTGTTTTCCTTGGTAGGATGGAGGGAACAATGGATTTTCAGCAGGCAAAACCACAAGGACGAAAGATTACATTTATCTTCACCAAAAACACATATAGTGACTTGAGTGGCAAATTCCTAACAGCATATCAAGACGGTGACACGCTTGCGTTCATCGGAAAAACTGCTGACGCAAATGACACAAATTACATTGAAAAAACAGGCACGCTTACATTGAATCTTTCCGGTGCTACAACTACGAATAAATCCTACGGTACTGATGCAGGCGGAAACACGCTTTATGCGGTTTCTAATGATTCATACAGGCTTTATTTCTGTGGCGGTGATAGTGTGGAATTTTGCCGCAATGTACGTACGAATGCAGCTACGGGAAGCGATGTTAACTATTTTACCACACCATTTGCCTTCAATAAGCAGGCTCATATGGACGCAGGCGTTCACTATGATTTGATAGAGGTTTTAAGCACGGCTAACTGTGGTATTGACGGTGTATCTGAAAACACCTGTGTTCTTTGTTCAAGAGTAGCAAAGGACGTAATTCCTGCAACAGGCAACCATATAGCATATGAGATTAGCCCTTGCGCGGACAAGTGTGAGGTTTGCTTGCTCTATGTACAAAAGGCTACACAAGCACACGTTTATTTTGAGTATTTCACCTATGACGATGGTTATATGTGCAAGGGCGCATACGGTGAAAAGTGTGAAAACGAGGGATGCAGCTACGTTACCGTAGAGGTAAAGGATGAGCTAATAAAGGACTTTGGCTATTCTATCCCTGAGTTTGAGGGTGTACGCGGCATTAACTATGGCTATGCAGCTAATAAAAATGTGCTTGGTGACTTTGAAAGAGTAAACGAATGTAAGGTAGAGCTTGGCTTCCTTGTTGCAACCGGCGAAAACTTTGCAAAGGATGAAAAGATATTCGAGGTTAAGTTTGCAAAAATTCTTGATACAGTTGACGTTATAGTTAGCTACGGCACACGCACCGATATTGATGATTGCGAAATTGTTATAGCAGGCGTGGTTATTTTGACATCGGGTGAAAAAACAGAGAAGGCTTATGTACAGGGTCATACCGAAAAGACAACAACAAATTACACCTCTGCAACCAATGGCACGCTTTATGGCATTAGCTACTCAAGCTTATCAGCTAAATAAGACAAAATCCTCTCGGATACTCCGAGGGGATTTTTCTATAATAAATAAAGGTTGAAATTTCTTTTGCTATATGATAAAATGTAAGGGAATTTTAGATTATGGAGAATTGTTATGAAAAGAATTATTGCACTTTCCTTGTGCTTAATAATCGCTTTTACCTGTGTGGCTTGCGGTGAAGATGAGGGAGAGCCTGTTACACCCATTGAGGTTACGGGCAAGACTTATTTAGCCGATATGGAGTCCATTAATGTTGCTTGGGACGATGGTAAAACACCTAACGAAATAAAGCAGAATGACTTTATAGCGAGTGTTAAAAAATGGTACAAGGATTCTAAGATTACATTTACTAATGAAAATTCCTTTACGTTAAGCGGAACAAACAACGGTAACTATGATTTAAGTGTTACGGATTGTGACAGAATAGACAATGAGCTATACAAGGAATTAAGAATGCAGGGCAAGGTGGATGTTATAATTTACGAGGACCGTGTTTCTTTCCTTTGCGACTTTTTTGTCAAGGGCTGGGGAATGCTTTTGTCTATTGATTATAAGCTTGTAAAATAAAAAAATCGCCTTTTCCTTTGGAAAGGGCGATTTTGATTTACGAATCAAGAAACGGGTACATTATGAATATGCGTATGAACACACCTGCTATAAAAATACCTATGAAAAGCAAAATATGTATCCATTTGTATTTTTTAGTGCTGAAATCAAAAAGCTCAACTGTGTGCTTTGATAAAATAGCCGCTATAACCAAGTAAAGGAATGTGGGAATATATGGCACAATCCAAGCGTCGTGGGCAGGGAAAAAGAAGCAGCCGAGCATAATTATATAAAGTGGCGCAAACATAAGTGCGTAGCCAAGCTTAACCTTTTTCACGCTAAAATCGAGAGGGACTTCCGCACGGCGCTGATTTACTACAAATTCAAGCTCACGCATTACAAACCTTTTACCAAGGGACATTGTAAAGGGAATAGAAGAAAGCGAAAAAAAGAAAACCGCGCCCGCCAAAAATCCGGGTCCACCGCCCATTGAGAAGACCACAATTAGTATGGTAAGGCCTAAAATAAAGGATATTAAATTTAAAATGGCACGAGCCTTTGAAACCTTTTTGTACCGCCTGTTTTTCTCGTTGTTTACGTTAGAAAAACGTAGAATACCGTGATAAAACGGTCCCCTGTTCATTTATTTATCTCCTTTTGAAAAACCACGATGAAGGGTCACCGTGGCAAAATTCATTATTTAGAGTGATTCCTTTTGACGTATAAAAGAAATTCTTCGGTTGAGTAAACTTTGAAGTTGGAATAAGTGTCACCGCTAAAAAGCTGGTCGAACTTATTTTTGTTGATGTATTTTATGTTTAATGGAACAGGGTTTATTATTAAAATATTCTCTGTCTCCTTATCTTCGCATTTGTAAGCATCAAACTCGATGGATGGCAAGTGCTTTTCGCCTTTAATATGCTCATACATTTCTGTATGCGTCAAACTTAAAAATGTCGCTTCAATATTTTTGGGCTTAAAAAAACTTGCGCGCAAAAGACTGCCGGCGTTTCTTGTTATCAAAACAAAACCCTTTACATTTGTTATGTAATAGCGATTGGGAGTTATAAAATGCAAGTTGATGTTTCTCACAATAGAAGGGGTAAAATACTTGATAACATAGCGCTTTTCTTCGGTATCAATTATTAAATCCACTTTGCCGGTGTTTTTAAAAATTGAAGCGTACTGCCACGCGGTCTTTTTATAGTCTATGTTGGACATTCTGCAAAAAATGTTGGTTTTAGTGACAAAACGCCCTCTTTTAATGATTGCTCTAACATAACGGAAGATAAAAATTAACAAGATTATTCCCACTATCAAAATGAAAAACTGAAGTAAGAATATACCCCAAGCTTCACGGATAGTGTCGTTAAATGTTCTTGCAAAGTATAACAATTCATCCCCTCCGGTTTGTTGGTTTTATCAAAAAAAATACCCACCGAGCCGTGTAAACCATTGTGCGAACCTTGTTTCCAAGGCGGTGCCCTCACTGTGTCTTTACTGCTCCCAGCATCTGCCAAGTCCGTCCGGCGTAAGCCTCATTAAGAGGGAGTATGGCAGGAGGTCTGCAAACCAACACAAAATATTGAGCTCCTTTTAAATAAATGTGGCTCGAATAAATTGGTTTATCACGCACTCCGCAGGAATTATTATCAGATTTTGTTCGCTTTACCACTTTGGCAAAGCCTTTTATTTTTTATCGTGGTCAACCACGTTGATACGGGCATCGAAAACAGGACAAACCTTGTTAAGCTCATCCCCTTCAACAGGCACGTATGTATCCTCTTTTTTGTTGGAGGTTGTTTTTCTCAAAACGTAGTATTCGGTAGGAGCGATAGCGACGTAGGTGTTACCGTCAATGACGCACTCGTCAATCAGCTCGTAAACGCTTTCGCTTCCGTCATCGTTTGTGAAGGTAAGAAAATTCTTTTCTTTACTCATATCATTCACCTCTTCTGTCAATTTTATTCTACCATAAAAATTGACATTAGTCAATATCTTCTATCTTGTTATCTCCAAAATGCTTAACTACAACAATTTGGCGTGTAGCAAGAGCCTCGTCAACTAAGGCGTTAAAGTCAAGCTTGCTTTCCTCCATTACGACCGATTCAAGCTCAGGTCTTGTTTTTGGATGGCGAGGAGTGAATACGGTACAGCAGTCCTCAAATGGCAAAACTGAGGTTTCAAATGCACCGATTTTTCTTGAAATGGAAATGATTTCTTCCTTATCCATACCGATTAGCGGACGGTAAATCGGAATGTCGGATAGCACGTTTGTTACGTTTATAGCCTTCATTGTTTGGCTGGCAACCTGACCTAAGCTCTCGCCTGTAATAATTGCCTCGCAATCGTATTGGTGGGCAAGCTTAACGGAAATTGCCATCATATAGCGGCGAAGGAGCAGAGTAAAATAGTCCTCGTCACAATTGTCACGTATAAGCTCCTGGATCTTAGTTAAGGACACAACGTGTACTCTCATTCGTAGGGTATAGTCTGTCAAAATTTTAGCAAGGTCCAAAACCTTTTCCTTTGCGCGCTCAGAAGTGTATGGGAAGCTTTCAAAGTGTATAGCCTCAAGCTGTACGCCACGCTTTGCCATCATATAGCCTGCCACAGGGGAGTCAATACCGCCTGAGAGCAGTAAAAGACCACGTCCGCTTGAGCCGTAAGGAATACCACCCGCACCACGCTCCTGTCCTGCGTGAATAAAGGCTTCCTTTTCGCGAATTTCCACACGCAAAATTATATCAGGGTTATGCACGTCAACCTTTATGCCGCGCACAGTTGCAAGTACAACACCGCCAACCTCTCCTGAAATTTCAGGTGAGGTCAAGGGGAATCGCTTATCACTTCTTTTTGCTTCAACCTTAAAGGTTTTGTGCCCCTTTAGTCTTTCTGGCATAAGGGTGCGTACAACCTCTAAAATCTCGTCCATATTCTTTTGGCAGGTGTAGGCTCGTGTAACACCCACAAAGCCGAAAACGTGCTTTGCGTGCCAATACATCTCATCTATTTGCTCGATAGCATTTTCGTCCTTAGGAACTATATAAATTGTGCTTTGGGAATAGTAAATGTCGTACTCGCCAATTCTTTTTGCGCGCAACCTTAATTCCTTTAGCATTTTCTTTTCAAAATCACTACGGTTTGCGCCCTTTAAAACGACCTCACCGTATTTGCAAAGGATAACCTCTTTTGTGTTTACACTCATCTTATATGTCCGTCACCTTTTATAATATATTTTTGTGTGGTAAGGGCAGAAAGACCCATAGGTCCTCTTGCGTGGAGCTTTTGGGTAGAAATACCTATTTCTGCGCCTAAGCCAAATTCCCCTCCGTCAGTAAACCTTGTTGAAGCGTTTACGTAAAGAGAGCAGGAGTCAATGCTATTAACAAAGTAGTCAGCATTTCTGTGGTTTTCTGTTATGATGCTCTCACTGTGTCCTGTGGAGTATTTTCTGATGTGGCTAACCGCCTCGTAAACGTCGGAAACAACCTTGCAGGAAACGATATAGTCGTCATATTCCGTATCAAAGTCAACCTCGGTAGCAGGGGTGATGCTTGGCAAAATTTCGCATACCTCAGGGCAACCTCTTAACTCAAGGTTATATTTCCTTGTTTCCTCAAAAAAGCGGGTGAAAAATTCCTTTGCCACACTCTTATGCGCCAAAATTGTTTCAATAGCGTTGCAAACTGAGGGACGTGAGCATTTTGCGTTGATAGCCACCTTAATTGCCATATCAATATCAGCGCTTTCATCAACGTAAAGGTGGCAGTTGCCTGCACCTGTTTCAATAACAGGTACACGGGCATTGTTTACCACGTTTTGTATTAAGCCCTTGCCTCCGCGTGGAATAAGCACGTCAACAAGACCGCGCATTTCCATCAAAGCGTTGGCACTATCTCGTGTAGTGTTTTCAACTAAGCAAACGCAATTCTGGTCAAAGCCACACTCTAAAAGAGTGTTTCTTATGATACCAACAATGCATTTATTTGTATTAATAGCTTCCTTGCCGCCGCGTAGCACAACTGCATTACCGCTCTTTAGGGAGAGGGATGCGGCATCTGGGGTAACGTTAGGACGTGCCTCGTATATCATAGCAACAACGCCAAGTGGTACGCGTGTACATTCAATTTTCAATCCGTTAGGGCGGGTAAAGGTTTCCCCCTTGCCAATTGGGTCAGGCAGGGACACCACGTGCTCAATAGCTTTAGCTAAGCCCTCAACCCTTTGCTCATTTAACATTAAGCGGTCAAGCATAGCTTCAGGGATACCGTTTTCCTTAGCTTTGCACAAGTCAATCTTGTTTGCTTCGATTATTGCACCGGAGTTAAGTCTTAAAGCCTCTGCAATTTTTAAAAGCGCATTGTTTCTTTCCGCACCGCTTTTGGTGGAAAGAGTATAGGAGGCTTCCTTTGCACTTTGGCAAAGAGCCTTTATCTCATTGTATATTTCCATATTTAACCTCACTTTTTAGCCGCAAAGTATGTACCGATATGCTTACCGTCTAAAATATCGTATAGCTTGTATGGATTTTCACCGTTGATAATAAGCATAGGAATACCGTTGTCTGTGGCAACTTTAGCGGCTTCAATCTTTGCTGCCATACCACCTGTGCCACGCTTGGAGCCGGCACCACCTGCATATGCCATAACCTCTTCGTTAATTTCCTCAACACGGTCAATAAGCATAGCGTCATCAAACTTGCGTGGGTCCTTGTTGAAAAGACCGTCAATATCACTCATATTGATAATAAAGTCAGCATCGCAAGCAATACCAACGTAGGCGGAAAGGGTGTCGTTACCGCCAAAACGAATACCGTCACAGGAAACAGAGTCGTTTTCGTTAACAATAGGAACACAACCCATAGAAATAAGAGCGTTAAAGGTGTTCTTTACAAGCTCGAGACGGTGTGGGTCGTCAACAACGTCCTTTGTCATCAAAATTTGTGCAACTGTGTGACCGTAGTTGCCAAAAAAGTTTTCATAAATCTTCATAAGCTGGCTTTGACCAACGGCAGCGCAAGCCTGCTTCTTTTCAAGTGTATCCGGGTATTCCGTCAAGGCTAAGCGGGCAAAACCTGCACTAACCGCGCCTGAGCTTACAAGGGCAACCTCATGTCCTGCATTTTTAAAGTCGGAAAGGGTACGCACAAGCGCCTCAATACGTCTAAAATTAAGTGCCCCGTTTGGATATGTCAAGGTAGATGTGCCTATTTTAACAACTATTCTTTTGCAATTCCTAATCATAATATAAAAACTCCAAAAATAGAAAAATTCGCTTGATAAAACAATTTCAATGTAGTATAATAAAATTGTTATTAATATTATATATGTAAACTCTTGAAATTTCAAGGGTTTTGAAAGGAATTGTTATGAAAGAGAAGATTTATGTAGAAATAAACGGTATTAGGCTTGGTATTGTTACTGAGGATGGCGCAGAGTATGTTGAAAAAATAGCCGCTGAGCTTCAGGAACAGCTTAACGGAATGATGAAGGCGCAAAGAAATTGTACCTTGATAGAAGCATCCCTTTTTACCGCTATGAGCTTGCAAAGCAAGTGCGGTGAGGATGACAGGAGAATAAAGAATCTTGAAGCACAGCTTGCTATTTACCAAGCGCAGGTTAACAGGCTCAAGATTGAAAACGATGAATTAAGAACAAGACTTTCTCAAAGATGAAAAAGCCTGAAATTTTAGCTCCCGCAGGAGATATGGATGCCTTGGTGTCCGCGGTTGCAAACGGAGCAGACGCGGTATATTTAGGGTTAGACGTTTTCAATGCCCGTATACGCGCAAAGAACTTTACCCTTGAAAATATTGACGAGGCTATAAGACTTTGCCACGCCCACGGTGTTAAGGTTTACGTCACCTTAAACACTCAGCTTTACAACCGTGAAATTCCAAAAATGCTTGAATACGTTTGTGCCATAGGCGAAAAGGGCGTTGATGCCTTAATAGTTGCGGATTTTGGTGTTGCGTCATTAATAAGAGAGCATTTTCCCTATCTTGAAATACATGCAAGCACACAGGCAAGCGTACATAATTTGTTCGGAGTTTATTTCTTACAGGATATGCTTGGTTTTTCCCGCGTTGTTTTGGCAAGAGAGCTTGACAAAAACAGTATTTCGTATATATCCGAGCATACAGATGCGGAGACGGAAATTTTCGTTCATGGTGCCCACTGTATGTCCGTATCGGGACAGTGTCTTGCCAGCTTTTGTATGGGTGGGCGCAGCGGTAACCGCGGTGAGTGTGCCCAGCCATGCCGTTTGCCTTATTCCATAAAAAACCAAAAGGGATACCCCTTGAGCTTGAAGGATATGTCCCTGTCAAGCCATATTCCTGAGCTTTTAAATAGCGGTGCGTCCTCCTTTAAAATTGAGGGCAGAATGAAAAATGCGCAGTACGTCGGCGGAACAGTAGCTATTTGGCGTGAGCTTATAGACAAGAAAAGGAACGCAACGGGTGGAGAAAGAGCAACCCTTGAGGCGCTGTTTTCCCGCGGTGGCTTTACCGACGGATATTTTATGGGCAAGGTTGATAAATCAATGCTTGGCGTAAGGAGCGACAAGGACAAGGAAACCACGAGCGCTTTGACGGAAAATACAGTCAGCTTAAAAAAAGCTCCCGTTTCCTTGGTGGCAGAGCTTCATATTGGAGAACCGAGCAAGCTTACCCTTATTCACAAGAGGAAAAGCGTCACCGTTTTCGGTGATGTGGTGGAGAAAGCCATAAATTCCCCAATGTCACAGGCAGATGTGGAGAAAAACCTTTGTAAATTCGGCGCAACTCCCTTTGAGGTGGAGAATGTGACCGTAGATATGGATGACGGTATTATGATACGCGTTTCGTCCTTGAACAGCTTGAGAAGACGGGCAGTAGAGAGCTTTTTTGAAAATAGCATAGTTATCGGCAGCGAAGCATTGAGACAGGCAAGGGTTAGTGTGCCAACGAGTAAAATTAAAACCGCTGTTTTTAACAGTGAGGCGCAAATTCCCGATAATTACAGTTATTTTGATATAGTATTCGTTCCTCTTGACAGATATACAGGAGATAAGCGTGTAAACGGTATTGCGCTTCCGCCCGTTATTCTTGACAGAGAGTGGAAGGAAATAACATCAATGCTGGAAAGCGCCCGCATCAAGGGGGTTAAGTACGCTCTTGTGTCTAACGTAGGACAGATTGAGAGGGTGAAGGAGCTTGGCTTTGAGCTGATAGGAGATTACCGCTTTAATGTGTTTAATTCCTACACCATTGAGGTTTTAAATCGCGCGGGCATATCAAGGGCAATTGTATCTCCCGAGCTTTCCTTAGCGCAAATGCGGGATTTTTACGGTGAGAGCGTAATAGCTTACGGTAAATTGCCTGTGATGACAACTCACAAGTGTGTTTTGAAGGACACCTATGGGTGTGACAAATGCAGGGGCTACATTAAGGACCGTCAAGGCGCCAGCCTTTTTGCCTATGGCATTTATGGGCACAGAAACCTGATATATAACTCAGTCCCTATTTATATGGCGGACAAGCAAAGAGATATTGACGATTTTTCCTATCACTTTATTTTCAGTGACGAAACCAAGGATGAGGCATACGAAATAATAGAAGCATACAAAAAAGGACTACCCACAAATATGGGTATGAAAAGAATAAAATGAAAATAGTATTAGGTTCAAAATCTCCAAGAAGGCGGGAAATTCTCGGTATGGTGACAGAGGATTTTTCCGTGCGCGTGTCCGACTGTGACGAAAGCTATAAAGAAGGCACACCCTTGTGTGATGTGCCAAAAATCTTAGCTGAGCGCAAGGCGTTAGCTATACCTATGGAGAGGGACGAAATAGTAATAGGCTGTGACACGGTAGTGGTTTACGACGGAGAGCTAATGGGCAAGCCGCAGGACAAAAACGATGCTGTGCGTATGCTAAAAAGGCTAAACGGTACAACCCACCAGGTAATAAGCGGTATTTGTGTACGCACACAGGACAAGCTGTATGCCGAGGCGGTGACAACCTACGTTACCTTCCGTGACTTAACGGACGGGGAAATTTGCGCTTATGTAGAAAAGTATAACCCTGTTGACAAGGCGGGGGCATATGGCATACAGGAGGCGGCAGGAGCCTTTGTTTCAAAAATCGACGGAGATTTTTATAACGTTGTAGGACTACCACTTTGCCGTCTTTGTGAAATTTTGAAAAAGGAATTTGATTTTGTAATTTAAAATGACAAAAAAGGAAAAAAGAGAAAAGCTATCGTTGGTGGTTGAAGCCTTGAAAAAGGCGTACCCCGAGGCAAAATGCTCCCTTGATTATGAGGGGGACCCGTGGAAGCTCTTGATAATGGGTCGCTTAAGCGCCCAATGTACAGACGAACGAGTGAATATTGTGTGCAAGGAGCTTTTTACACGCTTTCCCACCGCGCAGGACTTGGCAAAGGCACCTATTGATGAAATTGAGCAAATCGTTAAGCCCTGCGGACTTTTCAGGGTAAAGGCGCAAAATATTAAGGACGCTTCCCTTCGCTTAATTCGTGATTATGACGGTATCTTGCCCGACACGATGGAGGAGCTACTAAAATTTGAGGGGGTTGGGCGCAAGGTTGCCAACCTGCTTTTGGGAGATTTGTTTAATAAGCCAGCTATTGTGTCTGATACTCATTGTATGCGTATAAATGGAAGACTTGGAATGTACCGCGAGGGGATGAAGGACCCCGTTAAAACAGAAAAAATTTTAAGCGAGCTGATTGAACCGAATGAGCAAAGCGATTACTGTCACCGTATGGTACTTTTCGGCAGGGAATATTGTCGCGCTCAAGGTCCAAAATGCGACACGTGTCCCATAAAAAACATATGTAAGGGAGAATGACTATGGAGTTTACAAAAGTAACAAAAGACCGTAACGGAGAGTGCTTAGACCTTGTGTGGAGAGTGTTTTCCGAGCTTGAAACACCAATTTTCGGAGAAGCGGCGTCTTTGGAATATAAGAAGATAATTGACGAAACAAGAGAGAAAAACAACATTGAGTTTTACGCGGCTCTTGACGGAGAAAAAGTGGTTGGCGCTCTCGGTATGAGAGAAAACAACCATATAGGCTATTTCTACATAGACCCAAGCTACCAAAAGCAGGGTATAGGTAAGGCTCTTTTCAATTTAATGAAGGGCAACTGCCGGGAAAAGGTATTTACAGTAAATGCAATGCCCACAGGCGTTAACGCATATTCCCGTCTTGGATTTTTGCAAACAGGGGATTTGATTAATACAAACGGAGTTATCACCACTCCTATGAAATATAGGGAAAAGAATATTTTCAGAAGGAACGGAAACGCTCTTGAAAGGAAATATAACTCTGAGCTTTTACGTATCGAGCCTTGGGGTAAAAACAGTCTGCGAGTGCGCGCAACCCCCGAGTACAATTTTAGCGGAAACAACAGAGCATTGCTTGAGCTACCAAACGAGGATTGCCAAATTACAGTTGAAGAAAACAGAGCCGAGATTATAAACGGTAATGCAAGGGCAACCGTTGACGAAAACGGTAAGGTTATAATATACAACCAAAGGGGCGAAATTATGTTGGAGGAGGCCCTTGAGCTTCAACCGCTTCAGCGTAAGGCACGCTTTTTCAAGCCACGTCTTTGCGGCTCCTATGAGCTGACCGCAACCTTTAAGAGCAATCCTTATGAAAAGATTTTTGGTATGGGTCAGTATCAGCAACCTTTCTTGAACGTAAAGGGCTGCACCTTGGAGCTTGCACACAGAAACACACAGGCAAGCGTTCCCTTTTACATCTCTAGCCTCGGTTATGGCTTCCTTTGGAATTTGCCTGCCATTGGTGAGGCTACGTTTGGTAGAAATTTAACAAAATGGTATGCTATGTCCTCAGCCGAGCTTGACTATCTTATTATAGTTGACGATACTCCCGCAAAAATTGAGGAAACATATATGGAAGCGGTTGGTAAGGCACCCAAAATGCCAGAGTTTGCTCTTGGCTTTTGGCAGTCAAAGCTCCGCTACCGCACACAAGAGGAGCTAATGTCCGTTGCAAGAAAATATAAGGAATTGGGTATTCCCTTGTCCGTTATTGTGTGTGACTATTTCCATTGGCCACACCAGGGGGACTACCGCTTTGACAACGATTATTTCCCAAAGCCCGAGGAAATGACAGCTGAGCTTAAGGAAATGGGCACTGAGCTTATGGTATCTATTTGGCCCACAATCGAATTTGGCGGTGAAAACTACCGTGAAATGCTTGAAAAGGGCTTGCTTATTCGCAATGACAGAGGTCCTGCCAACCACACGGAATTTGTCCATCCTGCGGTGTACTACGATACAACCAACCCTGAGGCGAGAGAATTTGTTTGGAATTTGGCAAAGAAAAATTACTACGATAAGGGCATACGCGTTTTCTGGCTTGATGAGGCTGAGCCTGAATATATGCTATACGATTATGACAACCACCGCTATTACGCAGGCAACTGTGCTGAGGTTGGCAACGTGTACCCTGTTGATTATGCCAAAGGCTTTTACGAGGGTCTTAAATCCGTTGGAGAGGACGAGATAATTTCCCTTGTCCGTTGCGCTTGGGCGGGCTCTGCAAAATACGGCGCTCTTGTTTGGTCAGGTGACATTATGCCAACCTTTGAGGCGCTAAAGGACCAAATATGCGCAGGACTCAATATGGCAATTGCAGGTATCCCTTGGTGGACTACCGATATTGGCGGCTTTGACTATGGTGACCCTTCAAGCGAGGATTATCAGGAGCTTTATATGCGTTGGTTTGAGTACGCAACCTTCTGCCCTGTATTAAGGCTCCACGGCTACCGCGCACCGTATCGCCCTGCTGACCCAACTGCAAAGGGAGCAGGTCAATGCTACTCGGGTGGAGACAACGAGATTTGGAGCCACGGCGAGCTTGCATTTAAGGTTAGCCGCGACCATATTATGCTTCGTGAAAGAATGAAGCCTTATTTGACGTCAGTGATGGATAAGGCGCACGAAAATGGCACACCTCCTATGCGCCCACTGTTCTATGATTTTCCAAGCGATAAGAAATGCTGGGAGGTTGAGGATGAATATATGTTTGGCGACGATATATTGGTTTGTCCTATTACAGTGCTCGGTCAAAGAGAGAGGGAGGTATATTTCCCACAAGGTAGCACTTGGCTTGACCCATATACTATGGCAGAATATGAGGGTGGTACAACATCCGTTGTTAATGCGCCTGTTGAAAGAATACCCGTTTTTGTTCGCAAAAATGGTAGCCTTGACATAAATGTTTTTAAAGAATAAAAAAATCACCGAGCCAGGCTCGGTGATTTTTTCTATTATTTTTTCTTCTTTTTACTTGCTGTCAAAGCCATTTCACCGCTTAAATACATAGTTAATAAGCCGAAAAGCACCAAGGATGTGGTACAGTAAATCATAACAGGGATAATACCCTTATAAATAACGTCGCAAATTGCGGCACCTGTGTCTCCACCTATAATCAAGGCTAAAACATAACCGAAAAATGTAAGACCGCCTACAAAGAGAACAATCATAATTCCGTAACCGAAAATTAATTTACAAACGTTTGAAATCTTTTTTAATTTCGCCTTCATAATTTCGCCCTCCTTATAGACCTATGATTGGGAGCCAGCCCATTAAAACGATAACCTGCATTATAAACTGTCCTGCCACCCAGAACATATTGTTTTTGAAGGTTTTACCAAATTCGGCCTCCGCCAAGGACATACCCGCATACATACCAAGACCGAGAGGTGGGGTAATACCGCACATAACACCGCAAATACAAGGGAGCATAGCTGCGGCAAGAATTGGGTCAACTCCCACTGATTGAAGAACTGTGATAAACACAGGACCGAATATAACAACCAAGGAAGAGCCCGGGATAACCATACCGAGGAAGCAGGTTATAACGCAGATGAACAATACCATACCAAATTTATTGAAGTTCATATCCATTATAAAGGATTCCATTTCAACCTCAACGTTCATATCCTTGAACAAAGCGCCAACCATATAGCCTATGATACAAACACCGATAGCAGGAGAAAGGCTCTTAACACTGCCGGCAAACATCTTTGCCATTTTGTGCGGGGTTAGAGCTTTTTTGTCCTTTGCCGTAGCCAAGGTGAAGATAGCAACTAAGCCGGGGATAAAAAGGAGTAAGCTGCTTGAGAGATATTTAGCACCTGTAGCACCTAAGCGAGAGGTAAAGAAGGTGTCCTTGAACAAATAGTCAAGCAAGAATGGTAAAAGGATGATAACAGGGAGCAAAAGACCCTGCCAGCCTGTTTTGATTGACTCCTTAAGACTTGGCAAATCCTCTTTAGCCATAGGCTTAACCTTGTAGTATTTACAAAAAGCAAAAACTGTGAGTATACGTTGAAGGACAAACCAAAGGGAAATACCCCAAAGAATAATCCAAAATTGACCTGTTGTCATATTCGTTGTTGGGTAAAGGGCGGTAAACGCACCGAGAGCCGCAACTATATTTGAAGATGGCGGAATCATATTTCCCATATAGCTTGCATTACTTTCTATATTAGCTGCAAGCTCAGGTGGGAAGCCCGATTTTTTCATAGCCGGGATGGTGATAGCGCCTGTTGCCATAACGTTGCCGGGGCCGCTACCGGAGAGAGCGCCCATAAAGGCGGAGGCAACAACGGAAACGTAGCCTGCACCACCGGTAACACGTCCTAATACGGACAAAATAATTCCTACACAGCTATCTATGATTTTGGTTTTTGTCAAAAGCACAGACATAGCAACAAATGCTGCCATTGAATAAAGAAGAGAAGTTGACATACCTGCATCTATGTAGCTTCCCAAATTGCTCCAGCTGTTTGTGACGATAAGCAGAATTATAAAACTGATAAGAACCGCTTCATAAACGGGTCTTTTCAAAATCATAAACCACACCACCACAACAGCCAGCATTATGCCAAGATAAATTAAAGCTGATGGCATTTTGTTTTCCTCCTTGAAAATAAATTATATAAATTGCATGCGCAAAATATACGTTGGTTATAAAATCTATAATCATTTGATTATATAGTTGGCTTGAAATAAAGTGATTGCAAAACGCACTCACTTTATTCTGTAATGTGTTATCGGTTATATTCCTTTGTGATTTTTACAAGGGACTGCGCCGCCATATTAAGTGGCTTGTCCTTGCGCCACATAGCAACAACCTGTCGCTTTTGAGTTGTGTTGGCAATGGAATAAAAGCGCACATCGTTGTCCTTGCAAAATCCCTCTGTTCCGCTTGGCACAAGAGCAAAGCCAAGACCCTCACGCACCATAGCAATTTGCGCCTCCAAGCTCTTTACAACCGCGCCGATTTTAACCTCAATTCCTAAGCTATCGCAAAGGCTATCCAATTGTTGTTGCATAAGCTGTCCCTCGGTTAGCATAACGAAGGGCTTGCAGCTAAGACAAGAAAAATCAACCGCGGGATATTTGCACCCGTCCTTTTTAACTGCGTCAAGGACAGGAAAATCGGCAGGAGCGGCAATTAAAAGCTCCTCCTCGCAGATTTTTTCATAGGTAAAAATTTTTTCATCAATAGGGAGCATAGTGATACAAAAATCAAACTGTCCCCGCTCCGAGGCTTCAATGAGCTGACTTGTAGTCATTTCCTCAACCACTAAGTGCATACCCGGGTAAAGCTCCTTAAAGCGCTTAGCTAAAACAGGCATCATACAAGCGGAGCGGTAAGGAGAGGTGCCCACAATAATGGAGCCACTTTTGTGTTCAGCCAAATCATTGATTTGACCGTACATATAATGCTCTAAGTCAAGCATACGCTTGCCCACGTCAATATATATTTGTCCCGCTTCTGTTAGTCTAACAATGCCGCCTGTACGGTCAAATAGCTGAGTGCCAAGCTGCTTTTCAATATTTTTAACGTATTGTGAAAGAGAGGGCTGTGAAATGTTCAAAGCGTCAGCAGCTTTACCAAAGCTGCCCTCGTTTGCTAAAACAACAACGTACTTAAACTGCTTTAAATTCATAATTAGTAAACAAGCTCTGTAACAAGGTCGTGTCTTAACATATCGTTGCCGTCAGTGTCACGCACAGCAATAGCTTTCATAACAAGCTCGCTCTTTTTCTTAAGCTCCTCTAAGGAATCGTCTTGAACGGTAAAGCCACCAACACGGTCACCGCTACAGGTAACAGTGTCAAATACAGCACCGGGAGCAACAAACTGATAGTAATCGGAAATGATACCTTGTTGCTTTAGCTCCTCAAAGCCTTCAAAGTGGTCAAACGTACCTGGCTTACAGTAGAGGAAGGTATTTGTTATATACTTGCTTTCGGACTTTAATTCGCCAACGTGTGGCTTTTCTCCCAAGGTTAGGTCAACCACTGCCTTAACAACGTCAAAGCCGGAAGCCTGTTTAATGAGCTTGTATTTTATGCAGCCGCCCGTTCTTGCACAAAACTCAAGCACGTCGATACGGCGACCATTTGTGATAAGTTGAACGAGCATAGGGCTGTTTTTGATGTTGAAAGCGTTTGCAATCTGCTGGCAAGCGTCTGCAATTTTAGCCTTAATATCGTCATTAATCGGAGCAGGATTCTTTGTTCTGTATATAACAAAGCGGTCCTTATCAGCAATTTTATCACTGATAGAGGTGGTGAGCACGTGAGCAACACCGTCCTCAACGTACACGTCAACAGTCAACTCAATACCCTGGCAAAATTCCTCAACGATTGCATTGTTAGTCCTGCTGAGATTAACTGCCTCATCAAAAGCAGGGCGAAGCTCCTCTATGTTTTCAACGCGTCTGACACCCCGTGAGCTATAGCAGTCAACAGGCTTTACAATTAAAGGATATTCGAAGCCAACAAGTTGACTCTCATCAAGCTCCGCCATAACGGTATGCTTAGCGGTTGGAACGTTATTTTTTACAAAGATGTCCTTCATATACTGCTTGTCGGAAACGAGAAGTGCAGTGTTGTAGTCAATATAGCAGGGAAGACCAAGCTCCTCTGAAACCTTAGCAACAACCAACAAAACCTGGTCCGCACAAGCGGTAATGACCATATCTACCTTTTCGTCAATAGCCAATTTTTTGATACCCTCAATATCAAGGGTTGAGATGGGATAAAAGGCATCAGCGTAAGGAACGGCGTATGCTTTGGGGTTTCTGTCCGCAAGAATTGTATAAATGCCTCTGCTTTTAAGCTCGTTAATCAATGATGCCTGGGCAATACCGCCCGCAACAACTAATGCTTTCATAGTATGTACTCCTTTGTATTTCACCAATAGGGGTTATAACGAAATCATTATATACCTTATTGGTTTTCAATGTAAAACGCAAATGCGTTTACGATAATACGCATAAAAGAAAATCCCAACAAGCTGTTGGGATTTTTAACTATTTATCGGTCAATTAGAGTAATTAGAGCATTTTGCTTGTCGTCGGATAGCTTTCTGAAAGATGAAACCAAGCGCACTTCCTTTGTACTTAGCGCCTCAATTTGCTCTCCGTCCAAGAAAAATTGCGAAAGAGTAATGCCAAAAGCTTCGCAAATAGCTTGAAGATTTTCTATTTTGGGAGGATTGCCGCGCCTTAGCATAGAGCTTAATGAAGATTGCGTTATTCCTGCTTGTAAGGAGAGCTCGTAAATAGACCAGCCGCGTTCATTACACAAAGCAATTATTTTTTTGTTAATGTTCATAGGTTTTACTCCGTTAGATAGGTTATTACATTAATTATATTATAAATGAACACGCGCTTTAAAACGCAAAACTATTGACAAAAGAACGCAAATACGTTATAATGTGGGTACAAGATAAGTATATTGCGCAAGTAGTTCTTAGTGTAAAAGGAGAGACTGATGGAAATATTATTCCGTAATTTGTTTTCAACGTGGTGGGGAATGTTAACTGTTTCCTTAGTGTCGGTATCAATATGGATAATCTTATCGGCACTGTTGTATAAAAGATTTTTCAAAAGGCTTTACGATATAGTTTTAAGTGGCGTGGCTTTATTGATATTGTCACCGATTTTAGTGTTACTTATGATTGTTGGAGCAATAAAAATGAGGGGCAATCCGTTTTTTACGCAGCAACGCCCCGGGAAAAACGGAAAAATTTTCAGACTTATTAAGTTTCGCACTATGACCAATGCAAGGGATAAGAATGGCGATCTTTTACCCGATGATATGCGGTTAACAAGATACGGAAAAATTTTGCGCTCAACCTCACTTGATGAGTTGCCAGAATTATTTAACATATTTGTGGGTAATATGTCAATTGTCGGTCCAAGACCTTTGCTTGTTGAGTATTTACCATACTATACTGCAGAAGAACTACATAGACACGACGTAAGACCTGGGCTTACAGGTTTAGCACAGGTGAATGGGCGTAATGCTATTTCTTGGGATGATAAACTTTCATTTGATGTAAAATACGTAACAAACATATCCTTGTGGGTGGATTTCAAAATAATACTTGAAACGGTGTTTAAGGTGTTCAAACGTGCGGACATACAGGTTGGAAGCGAGTTTAAGGCGGGTAAGTTTATAGATCAAAGAAAACAACGTATGGGGCAACTTGCGGAAGAAAGAGAACAAACAGAGGTGTCTAATGCTACTAACAGATAATGAAATAACACTAAGGATTTTTGAAAAGAAAGATATAAACAATAAAATTAATTGGATAAATGACGAAAAAAATAATCAATTTTTGCATTATGACATTCCTATAACGTACGAAAAGACGTTGTTGTGGTTTGATAGCAAAAACAATGATAATCGTTGCGATTTGGTGATAGAGTATCAAGGAATAGAAGTTGGACTTATTGGTTTGATAGCAATTGATAAGATAAATGGCAAGGCTGAATTTTATATTAGCATGGGTGAACAGCGCTTCAAAAGAAAAGGAATTGCCACACATGCAACAAAAATGCTTCTTGAGTACGCCTTTGATGCTTTGTGTTTGAACAAGGTGTATTTAAATGTCGATGCTGAAAACGAAGCTGCTTGTAGGTTGTATGAAAAGGTTGGATTTAAATGTGAGGGCGTGTTTTTAAAGGACATACTTCATAGAGGTCGCTTAGTTGACAGAAAAAGGTATTCTATGTTGAAAGAGGACTTTTGCAAAAGTAGAGGAGTACAAATGAACATTTTAATTTTAAGCGTTGGAACGAGAAATAAGATAGTACAGTACTTTAAAAATGCAATAGGTGGCAGTGGAAATGTCATTGTAACTGATTGCAGTCTTATGGCACCGGCAATATACGAGGCGGATAGATATTATCAAGTACCAAAAGTTACAGATAAAGGATATTTGGAAAAGGTGCTTGAAATTTGCGAAAAAGAAAAAATTCAAGCAGTTTTGAGTTTAATAGACACAGAGCTTTCCCTGTTGGCAAAGGAAAAACAAAGGTTTGAAGCGGTAGGTACTATGGTAGTAGGCTCATCCTATGAACTATGTGAGCTATGCCTAAACAAATGGGAAATGTATAAATGGCTTGTTGCTCATAATTATAAGTGTGCAAAAAGCTACATAAGTAAAGAAGAATTTTTTGAAGCAGTTGAAAAAGGAGAAATAAATTATCCTGTGTTTATAAAGCCTATTTGTGGAAGCGCAAGCATTGCTATTTCTAAGGTATATGACCGTCAAACCGTGGAGTTGCTTTTTACACACAGTGACGGCTTGATGATACAGGAGTATCTGAATGGACAGGAAATTGGAGCTGATTGTTACATTGATATGATTTCCAAAGAGTTAGTTTCCGTATTTACCAAGAAAAAACTAATAATGAGGGCGGGGGAAACTGACAAGGCAGTTAGCTTTAAAGACGAAAAGCTATTCCGTTTAATTGAAAGCTTTGTAAGCACAGCAGGCTTTAAAGGTCAGATAGATATAGATATTTTTGAGATAAATGGAGAATATTACATATCTGAAGTTAATCCACGCTTTGGTGGAGGATACCCTCACGCTTATGAATGCGGATGTGACCACACAAAATTAATTATAAATAACTTAAACGGTACAAAAAATAGTAAAAACATTGGTGCTTATGAGGATGGTATATATATGATGAAATATAACGAAATTAAAACTACAAAAATATAGAAAAGAGGTCGTTGCGGTGGCAACGACCTCTTAAACTATTATTTTTCTTCTGAAAACTTTTTGTAAAGCTCCTTAACCTTGAAGAAGGCAGCCTTTGGATTTCTGTATTCGTCAAGAATACCCTTGTTGTTAAAGTAACGGGCGCGGTTAATGTTCATTTCGGGTGAGGTTCTGATATTGCAGAACTGCCAGATGTAGGTGCCGCGCATATAGTCGGTGTTGTGGAACAAATTCAAGGTGTAATCAAGCAAATCTCTTTGATATTCCTCACTCCAACGAACAGTATCAAAATGAGAATGGAAGCCTAATAAAGCAGCAGCGCCAAACTCACTCATAACCACAGGCTTATTATCCCAGCCCTTTTCTATTCGACGGGCTCTGAATTCTTCAATCATTTTATCCCAATCGGAAAGATTGCCGTTATAGTTAT
>JAZSGX010000062.1:0-9081 GCA_045532975.1 Eubacteriales bacterium
TTGATTTCCTTAGCACCGTCGCTAATTTGGGCAAATAGGTCATCAAGATTAACCTTAGCGTTAGCCTTGAATTCAGCCTCCTTAGCCTTAGCGCGTCTTTGCTCAGCCAATTCTCTTGCCATTCTTTCGTCTTTTACCGCATTGAACTCGTCACCTGCGTTAGGAACCTCGGACAAGCCTGTAATTTCAACAGGAACAGAAGGTCCTGCCGCCTTGAGCGCCTTGCCTGTATGGTCAGTCATAGCTCTTACTCTACCAACAGATGTGCCTGCAATAACAACGTCACCGGACTTAAGCGTACCGTTTTGAACAAGTATTGTTGCAACAGGACCTCTGCCCTTATCAAGCTTAGCCTCAATAACAATACCCTTAGCAAGTCTTTGTGGGTTAGCCTTTAATTCCTTAACCTCAGCAATCAAAAGCACGCTTTCAAGTAGGTCGTCAAGACCCATTCTTGTATGCGCGGAAACAGGAATACACATAATGTCACCGCCCCATTCCTCAGGAACAAGGTCGTACTTTGTAAGCTCCTGCTTAATGTTTTCAGGGTTAGCGGTTGGCTTATCCATCTTGTTAATAGCAACAACAATATCAACACCCGCAGCCTTTGCGTGGTTGATAGCCTCAACCGTCTGTGGCATAATACCATCGTCTGCCGCAACTACGATAATTGCAATATCAGTAGCCATAGCACCGCGCAAACGCATTGCTGTAAATGCCTCGTGACCTGGGGTATCAAGGAAGGTAATATCCTTACCATTAATGTTTACTCTGTAAGCACCGATGTGCTGTGTGATACCACCAGCCTCGCCTGTGGTAACGTGGGTGTGTCTGATTGCGTCAAGCAAGGAAGTCTTACCGTGGTCAACGTGACCCATAACGCAAACAACAGGTGCGCGCTCAACCAAGGACTCGGGTGCGTCTGTTTCTTCCTCAAAGAGCTTTTCCTCAATAGTAACAACAACCTCTTTTGTTACCTTTGCGCCAAGCTCATCACCGATTAGGTACGCAGTGTCGTAATCAATTACTTGGTTAACGGATGCCATAACACCCATCATCATAAGCTTCTTAACAACCTCACCGGAGTTAACCTTCAAGCGGGATGCAAGCTCACCAACGGTAATCTCGTCGGGAACTGTAATGGAAAGCTGAGTGTTCTTCGCCTTTTCAAAGGCAGCTCTCTTCATCTTTTCCATTGCCTGACGCTCCTTCTCCTTTTTGGAGCTGAAGCTGTCCTTATTGTTCTGCTTCTTTAGCTTCTGCTTACCTGCGCCGCCACCGAAGTTACCGTGGCTTGCCTCGTAGTTATCAAACTTTTCATCATATTTGGAAAGGTCAACATAGGATGTTCTTGTATCAACAACCTTAGTCTCGCCCGTCTTTGTCTTAATTTCAATCACGTTAGACTCAGGCTTTTTCTGCTTTGGTGTAACATTGTATGTTTTCTTTTCGCCCTTGTCCTTATCAAAGCCGCCAAAGCCACCTTGATTTGGACGCTGACCCTTGTTAAAGTCCTTCTTCTCGAACTGTGGCTTGCCGTCCTTGTTGAAGTCTCTCTTTTCAAACTGTGGCTTGCCGTCCCTGTTAAAGTCCTTCTTTTCAAGCTGTGGCTTACCGTCTCTGTTAAAGTCTTTCCTCTCAAACTGTGGCTTGCTGTCTCTATTAAAGTCCTTTTTCTCAAACTGTGGCTTTTGCTCAGCCTTCGCCTTAGCCTCTGCCTCAGCCTTTGCCTTAGCTTCTGCTTCAGCCTTTGCCTTAGCTTCTGCCTCTGCCTTTGCTTTAGCCTCTGCCTTTGCCTTAGCTTCCGCCTCTGCCTTTGCTTTAGCCTCTGCCTCTGCCTTTGCTTTAGCCTCTGCTTCTGCCTTTGCTTTAGCCTCTGCTTCTGCTTTAGCCTTCGCCTTAGCTATTTTTGCTTTTTTCTTTTCTGACGTTATTGTATTCTTACCATCAAGGTAATCCTCAATTCCTGCACACTGATTGTCAAGTGTCAAGATGTTAACAACAGCAGAAATTTCATTTGTCTCTATGTTTGCGCCAGATTGACGCGCACCTAATCCTGCCCTTTCAATTAAATCAAGAGCGTCCTTTATATCAAGGTTAAAATCCTTTGCAAAATCCTTTATACGTGCCATATATTTTACCTCGTTTCATTAGAAATCCGAAAGATTAATTCCCGTGAAAAATTCTCATCGGTAATACCAACCGCCGAAACGGAAGACATCTTACCGATAGCGTGGGCGATTTCACCACCATCATAGTTTAATTTTATAAACAATGTGCCATAAAACTTACACTTGTCAGTGATTTTCTTTTCCGTGTTTGCCGAAGCGTCACACGCATACATAACCAGCTTAACCTTGCCGCTTGGGAGTGCTTTTGTCACCAAGTCGGTGCCGATTATTACCGCCCCTGCTCGTCTCGATAGACCAAGCATAGATAATACCTTACTGTTCAATACCTTCAAGCTCCTTTGAAAGAGATTCGATTAGCTCCTCGCTTATTTGTACCTCTAAGTTACTCTGTATCCTTTTTGCTTTAACTGCTTTTTTCAAGCAAGCCTTGTCTTTACAAAGGTATGCGCCCCTGCCCGATTTCTTGCCCGTCAAATCAATCAAAACCTCATTTTCGGGAGTTCTCACAACTCTTATCAAGTCTTTTTTAGGGAAGGATTGCATACAACCAAGGCATTTTCTCATTGGTATTTTTTTCTCCATGGAATACCTCGCTCAAGCTTATGCTTACTCGCTCTTAATATCTATCTTACAGCCTGTAAGCCTTGCCGCAAGTCTTGCGTTCTGACCCATCTTACCAATTGCCAAGGAAAGCTGGTCAGGGCTAACCGTTGCTCTTGTCATACGGTCACCAACAAGTGTAACGTCAATAACAGTTGCAGGAGACAAAGCCGCCTTAACATAGTCGCAAATATCGTCGCTATAAGGAATAACGTCAATCTTTTCACCGTTCAACTCGCTGACAACAGTGTTAATTCTTGCGCCCTTGTTACCGATACAAGCACCAACAGCGTCAACCTCTGGGTCTCTTGAATAAACCGCAATCTTTGTTCTTGAGCCCGCCTCACGGCTAATGCTCTTGATAATAACAGTTCCGTCCATTATTTCCGGAACCTCTGTTTCAAAAAGTCTCTTTACAAGGTTTGGATGAATTCTGGTGAGTGAAACAAGTGGACCCTTTTCAGTAGCCGCGCCAACCTGTGTTGCAAACACCTTTATTCTGTCGTCAACTCTCAAAACCTCACCGGGAATTTGCTCAGCCTTCAAAAGAACAGCCTGTGAAATACCTGTATCAACAACAACGTTACCTGTGGAATCCTCAACCTTAGTAACGATAGCAGAAAGCATTTCCCCTCTCTTATCCTCGTATTCCTTAGCCTGATAGCTTCTCTCTGCCTCGCGGATGCCTTGGATGATAACCTGCTTAGCATTCTGTGCGCTCAATCTTCTAAATTCCTTTGTCTGAAGCTCGTACTCATAGTCGGAGCCAATGCTTCTCTTACGAGAACGTGTCTTAAGCTTCTTACCCTGAGCCTTCATATTAATTTCAAGCTCTGTGATTTGGTCCTTTGTAATTTCAGTCTGTGGGTCCTCAACAACTGCCACAATCTTGTACTTTCTGTAAACCTTAATCTCCTGCTTCTCGTCGTCTACAACAACAGAAATATTGTTTGAACCAAGCTCACGCTTGCAAGCAGTAGCAAGAGCCGCCTCAACCTTTTCAATCATGTACGCCTTTGGAATGTGGCGCTCCTTCTCGAGCAAATCAAGTGCTTCAAAAAATTCCTTATTCATTTCAAACTCCTTTTTTAAAATTCAAAATAGACATTCATTTTTCCGATAGACTTTCTCGGAATTTCAACAATTTCATCCACCTCTAAGGTAACTGCCTCGCTTGTATAAGAAACAAGCTTACCAACATATTCCTTAAAGCCGTTTAACGGAGCGTAAAGACGCACCTGTACCGTCTCACCCAAGCAGCTTTCCAAATGGAAGTCATTTTTAATCTCCCTCTCAATACCCGGTGAGGAAATTTGTAAGGTGTACTGGTCCTCAATAGGATTTTCCTCGTCAAGCAAGGGGTCGATTACGCGGGAGAATTTTTCACAATCCTCAATATCAACGCCGCCTTCCTTGTCAATATCAATCCTTAAAAACCATTCAGTACCCTCTTTAACGTAGTCAACATCCCACACAAAATAGCCAAGCTCTAAAGCTACCCTTTGGGCAAGTGGAGTGACTAACGCCACAATACCTTTTGCAGATTTCATCCTTCTCCGTCCTTTCACTTTCCAATTTTAATAAGCCAATCCGATTATTAAAGAGAGAGTGAACTCTTTCAAGTCCACTCTCGCCTCGGTATTAACTGCCACGATTATAGCATAGTTTTTTCCAAATTGCAATAGTTTTATTAATATTTTTTGAAATTTGTTATTGTATATATTTACAAAGGACTTTTTTTGTGCTACAATATTTCAAAATGTTACTTAGCGGAGATGATGATTTGAAGAAAAGCTATACGACCGTGGGCGTTTTAATCAGTCTTTTGAAGGCAGCCTTATACTTCGGTCTTTGGATTCTTGTACAATTTGTAGTGGTTAGCTTTGTGGCTACCGCTCTTTCCATAAAATTTCCCAGTGCTGACGAGTATAAGCTAACAGAAATGGTAGATAGCTTATCCACTGAATTGAACATTCTCGTCGGTTGCTTAACCATACTGATTATCGCTATTTTAGCAAAGGCGCAAAAGGACACTCTTACCAAACGCGCAAGCATTAACAAATACCCAAGACAGTTTATGCTGACAGCTATAATTATGGGCGTTGCCGCCTCATATGCTATTATGCTTGTCATGGGCTTGCTCCAAAAGGCGGAGCTTTTTCCGCAAAGCTGGATTGACTCACAAAATGCAACCTATGCAGACGTTTATTCCGCCTCCCCCTTTATGCAATTCATAAGCGTTGGCTTTATTGCCCCCTTGGTTGAGGAAATTTTGTTCCGCGGCTGTATCTTAGGGGCGCTTAAAAAGGAAATGCACCCTTGGATGGCTATTGTAATTTCCGCAGTTATCTTCGGTGTTGCTCACGGTACGCCAATTGCTATTATCTATTCTACCGCTCTCGGTATTCTAATGGGCTGGATAGCGGTTACGTTCAATTCAGTTGTACCTGCTCTATACTTCCATATGGCGTACAACTGTGCTGTTGCATATTCGGGCGGTGTGTCCCTTGGCATTGCCGTTCTTTCGCTCCCAATCTTGATTTTTGAGATTATGAGCATAAAAAATTATTTCAGAGGTAAAAAAGAATGAAGCTTTATAATACACTCACCAAAAAAGTAGAGGATTTTGTTCCTAATGAGGAAAACCGCGTTAAAATGTACACCTGCGGTCCTACCGTATATCACTTTGCCCACATAGGCAACCTTCGTACCTATATTATGGAGGACGTGCTTGAAAGATTTTTGCGTTTTTCCGGCTATGACGTTACAAGAGTTATGAACATCACTGACGTTGGTCATTTGTCAAGCGACGGTGACACAGGCGAGGACAAAATGCTCAAGGGCGCTAAGCGTGAAAAGAAAACCGTTATGGAAATTGCGGAATTTTACAAAAACGCGTTTTTCAATGACTGCAAAAAGCTTAACATCAAGTACCCTGACGTTGTGGAGCCTGCAACAAATTGCATTGACAATTTTATTAAGATGATTGAGACCTTAATCGAAAAAGGCTACGCGTACTTGGCAGACGGTAATGTTTACTTTGACACATCAAAGGTTGAAAACTATAACGTTTTAACAGGCCACTCCAGTGAGGAATTGATGGTTGGCGTGCGTGACGACGTTACCGAGGATGTAAACAAGAAAAACAAGAGCGATTTCGTGCTTTGGTTTACAAAGTCCAAGTTTGACGACCAAGAATTGAAATGGAACAGCCCTTGGGGTGTTGGTTATCCGGGCTGGCACATTGAATGCTCCTCTATTTGTATGAAGCACTTGGGCAACAAGCTTGACATCCACTGTGGCGGTGTTGACAACATTTTCCCACACCATACAAACGAAATTGCACAGAGTGAGGCTTATACAGGAGAAAAGTGGTGTAACTATTGGTTCCACGTTCACCACTTGAATGACGAAACAGGTAAAATGAGTAAATCAAAAGGAGATTTCTTAACGGTTTCTCTTATTGAAAGCAAGGGTTATAACCCTCTTGTTTACCGTTTCTTCTGCTTGCAATCCCATTACAGAAAGCCACTTGTGTTCTCCTATGAGGCACTTGACCAAGCAACAGGCGCATATCAAAAGCTTGTTCGTAGAATTGCAGGACTTAAAAACGGCGGTGAGATTGACAACGCTTTCGTTGAGCAGGCTAAAGCTACCTTTATCGAAAAGGTTGGCAACGATATGAATACCGCCCTTGGTATTACCTGCATTTACGATATCTTAAAGGCTAACACAACAGATGCCTCCAAGCTAAAGGCTATTGAGGAAATAGACGGTGCAGTTTTGTGCGTTGGCTTGATAGATGCTGCAAAGGCTATAAATGCCCAGGCAGAAGCAAGCACTCAAGCAACAGATTGCGGTGCAGATATTGACCCAGAGCTTAAGGCTAAGATTGAAGCTCTCATTGCCGAAAGAGCAAGCGCAAAGAAGGAAAAGAACTTTGCTCGTGCAGACGAAATCCGTGCAGAGCTTTCAAATATGGGAGTTACCATTAAGGACACCCGTGAGGGAACAACGTACACAATCGAATAATAACATTTTAGGGGAGGGGCTGCCCTCCCCGTGCTTTTAAGAGGTATATTTATTTTATGGCTAACAATTGTGAAACCTGTGAGCATTACGACTACGACGAGGAGTTCGAGGAATATATCTGCAAAATAGATATGGACGAGGACGAATATCTAAGGTTTATAAATAACGGCAGTAAGGGCTGTCCTTACTATAAATTCTACGACGAATACAAATCAGTTCAAAAACAGAATTAGTTCTGTTTTTGAACCGATAATGCAAAACACATTGCGGGAGGAAAGGAGAAACGTAAGATGAACTTTAAGCAAAACATAATTTTGGCTCCTATGGCGGGGGTTACCGACTATGCCTTCCGTAAGATTGCAAGACGGTATGGCGCAACCTACTGTGTTAGCGAAATGGTAAGCTCTAAGGCAATCCATTTCAAGGATAAAAAAACTGCGGATTTAGCGGAAATTAAGGACGACGACCGCCCACTTGGTATTCAAATCTTCGGCTCTGACCCGAAGATTATGGCAGAAAGTGCCTATCTTCTCTCCACCGCCACGTATGAGCATAGGAAAAACGACAACATACCAAATGTAATTGACATTAATATGGGATGCCCTGTTAAAAAAATTGTTGGTGCCGGGGACGGTAGCGCCTTACTTAGAAACCCACAGCTTTGCGGTGAAATTGTAAAAGAGGTTGTTAACGCATCCGCCGTGCCAGTTACGGTGAAAATCCGCGCAGGGTGGGACAAGGACTCTGTTAACTGTGTGGAAATTGCAAAAATAATCGAAGCAAACGGAGCCAGCGCCATTTGTGTGCACGGGCGCACAAGGGAGCAAATGTATGAGCCTTATGCCAACTGGGATTACATAAAGGCGGTAAAAGACGCGGTATCCATCCCTGTTATGGGTAACGGAGATATTTTCTCTGCCGCTAACGCTATCAAAATGATAGAAGAAACAGGGGTTGACAGTTTAATGATAGGCAGAGGTGCTATGGGTAACCCCTTTATTTTCGACGAAATTAAGCATTATTTAGAAAACAAGCCATACACCCCACCAACCGTTTTTGAAAAGGTTAAGGTGGCAATGGAGCAGGTTTCATATATGATAGAGGAAAAGGGAGAGAGGGTCGCCATTTGCGAAGCCCGAAAGCACCTTGCTTGGTACTTAAAGGGCGAACGTGGAAGCGCCTCTACCCGTGGAGAAATAAACCACGCCTCAACCCTTGAAGAATTAAAAGTAATTATAGACAAATATTTAGAAAGCTTATCGGATATATGAAAACAAAGAAAATTTCATCTTCTCCTCTTTGCCTCATCTCCGCACTTGTTTGGGGAGTTGCATTTCCTATACAGGAAATGGCATCAAAGCACGCACACCTGCTTGACTCCTTTGGCTTCAATGGGCTAAGGATGCTGGTGGCAGCACTTGCCTTAGTCCCTGTTGTCTTCCTGTTTGAAAAACACGCGGATTATTCCAAAAAACGAGTAACTGATACAATTAAATACGGTGCATTAGCAGGCGCCATTCTCTTTACCGCCAGCTCCTTACAGCAATTCGGCATTGAGCTAACGGGAGAAAGCGGAAAGGCAGGCTTTATAACAAGCCTTTACCTTATTTTTGTACCCTTGATTGCGTTTCTTATTTTCCGCGAAAAGCCAACTGCTTTAGTTTTAATTGCTATGCCCATTGCCGTGTGCGGACTTTACTTTTTGTCCTTTGCCGACGGGTTTGGTGCTGTACACATAGGAGATTTGCTTGTCCTTGCCTGCTCTGTAATGTATGCAATACATATTATCGCTCTTGACAAAAGCTCAAAATGTGTAAACCCACTTTTGTTCTCTGCCGTTCAGTTTTTAGTGGCGGGTATTTTAAGCCTTTTGTGTGGCTTTATCTTTGGCACTGTAACTGCCGAGGGTATTGGCAAAACCGCCTTTCCAATCATTTTCTGCGGTATTTTCTCCGTTGGCGTTGCATATACCTGCCAGCTCTTGGGTCAGAAAAACGGCAACCCCACAGTGTGCGCCCTTTTCTGCTCAATGGAAGCCTTATTCGCAGTTATAGCGGAGTGCATAATTGAAGTCCATCTGCCAACGTGGAAAATAGTCCTTGGCTGTGTGCTTATGCTAATAGCTGTGGTCCTTTCCCAGCTCCCTGCCGACATCTTCAAGCGTAAAAAGAGGCTGTCGCATTAAGCGACGCCTCTTTTAGGGGGTAGTGAAATGAGTGCAGAAGCCGTGAACTCGTACACGTAGGCGTACTTAGTACGGTAGAGTGCGAGGTCGCGGGTAAAAAACAGATACCAAAAAAAGAAGGGAACTTGCAAA
>JAZSGX010000104.1:0-24124 GCA_045532975.1 Eubacteriales bacterium
TTGTCTTCCTAAGACCGCTTGGCCTCCGACTTAAGATTTATCGTGAATATTGAATGCGGGATTTTCGCCAAGCAAATCCATATTTGCTTCCCACAAGCTGCTAATAGTTCCAACGTCCTTCCAATAGCCCTCAAACGGATAAGCATACATACTCATACCGTCACCAAGCATATTCGGAATGATATTTTTACCGAAATCATTACTTGAACCGGGAGTATTCTCATCATCAATTAGATATTTTTCAAGCACCTTGCGGTTAAATATGTAAATACCCATTGAAGCCTTTGTGCTTGTTGGGTTCTTTGGCTTTTCTTGGAATTCGGTAATCTTTCCTGTTTCATCAGTAACCATAATGCCAAAGCGGCTTGCTTCAGAAAGAGGAACCTCAAGCACAGCAATAGTACAATCCGCACCGGACTCCTTATGAGCCTTTAGCATTGCGTTATAGTCCATCTTATAAATGTGGTCACCAGATAAAATAAGAACATAGTCGGGGTCATATCTTTTGATAAAGTCAAGGTTTTGGTAAATGGCATTCGCTGTACCCTTATACCAGTCAGCACCGTTTTTGCCTTGATATGGCGGTAAAATCATAACTCCACCATTCATTCTATCAAGGTCCCAGGGCTGACCGTTGCCGATATATTCATTTAACACAAGGGGTTGGTACTGTGTCAACACACCAACTGTGTCAATTCCCGAATTTATACAGTTAGACATAGGAAAATCAATTATTCTGTACTTACTGCCAAAGGTAACGGCAGGCTTAGCGGTTTTTTCGGTCAAAGCATAAAGTCTGCTGCCCTGACCTCCTGCCAATAGCATTGCTACACATTCTTTTTTCTTAAACATATACCTATACTCTCCTTGCCCTTCCCTTAACTTGGCGGATTATAATTCCGCTAAGTGCCGGAAGATTTATTTTGATATAATTTTGTTCTTCGCCAGACTCATCTTGGTATTTCGCTGTTTTTATTTTTTCACCATTTAAATTTCCATTACCGCCGAAACGATATTCGTCTGAGGAAAATACCTCCTCATATTCGCCTTTACTTTTCAAATTGATTTGGTATCCATCGCGCTTAACAGGTGAAAAATTTATAATCATAATTAATTCCGACCCATCAATTGCCTTACGTTTATAAGAAATCACATTGGCATTTCCATCATCTGATTGAATCCATTCATATCCATCCCAAGAGGTATCGATTTCCCAAAGCTCCCTATTTTCCAAATAGAAATTATTAAGCGTTGAAATAAACTCCTGCATTTGCGAATGTCTTGGATAATCAAGCATGAACCATTCAAGCTGATTTTGATAATCCCACTCTCTAAACTGAGCAAACTCAGTTCCCATAAATGTCATTTTCTTACCCGGCATTGTCATCATATATGTCATGAACGCGCGCATTGAAGCAAACTTGTCGTCATAGTACGCGCCATACATTTTATCAATTAAAGACTTTTTGCCGTGAACAACCTCGTCGTGTGAAATTGTTTGAATATAGTTTTCGTTAAACGCATACATCATTGGAAATGTAAGCTTGTCGTGCTTATATTTTCGATAAACGGAATCAGTCGAAAGGTAATCAAACATATCATTAGCCCAGCCCATATTCCATTTAAAATTAAAGCCCAAACCACCTTGATAAACAGGCTTCGTAATCATAGGCCAGTCCGTTGATTCCTCAGCAATCATCAAGGTATCCCAAAACTCACCGAAAATTGCTGTGTTCAGCTTCTTGAAAAAGGCTATTGACTCTTTATTTTGATTACCCCCCTCATCATTAGGAACCCATTCACCGGGATCTCTGTCGTAATCAAGATAAAGCATTGCGGCAACCGCATCAACACGCAAGCCGTCAACGTGATATTCTCTTAACCAATACATAGCATTGGAAATCAAAAAGGACTGTACCTCTTCTCTGCCTACGTCAAAAAAGCGTGTACCCCAAACCTTATGCGCCATACGGTCGTAGCCTTGGTATTCATACAACGGTTGTCCGACAAATTCATAAAGTCCGTGTGAATCCTTAGGAAAATGTGCAGGCACCCAGTCGAGTATAACTCCAATGCCACAGGAATGCATCTTATTTACAAAATACATAAAATCCATTGGAGTACCAAAACGCGAGGTTGGAGAATAGTATCCCGAAACCTGATATCCCCAAGAACCGTCAAAGGGATGCTCCATAACAGGCATTAACTCAACATGAGTATATCCCATCTTTTTAAGATACGGAGCTAAATCATCTGCAATAACTCGGTAATTTAAGTAACTATCACCATTAGCATTAGACTTTCCATCCTTTGTTTTCCAAGAGCCCAAGTGCATCTCATATATATTTAGAGGTGCGGAATAATAATATCGCTCAGCCTCTGTACCAATGTGTTTGTTAAAGAAGCCTTTACGGAAATCCAACCAATTTTTATCGGTCCACTCAAACCCCTTTATGCTTGCCACAATTGAAGCTGTTTCTTTATGCGTTTGTGAATGAAAGGCGTAAGGGTCTGCCTTGTAATATGCGTTGCCCCTGTTCCATATTTTATACTTATAAAATTTTCCGATTAAGCTTTCTTGAGAGGTAACAAATCCTTCCCAAATTCCGCCATCAGATATACGCGTCAAGGATTCGCCAACATCCCAAGATGTAAAATCAGAAACCAAACGAACACTATCTGCATTTGGCGCCCATACTCTGAAAGAATAAAAGTAACCGTTTTCGTTTTTTTTCTCGTGGCATCCAAAATACTCATACGCACGATAATTGGTACCTTGATGAAAATAATATGCAGCCAAATCGGTTGTCTTGCTGTTTTCTTCCAAAATCTCACCACCCTTCAACGTCCTTATATATATTATAGTGCTTTTACTTTTGCATTTCAATACTTTGTTTGCTAAAATATTAAAAAAAGTTCACAATTTATGATAAATTTCGCTCTTTTAAGCAAAAAAATAAAAAAGGCATCAAAAATGCCTTAATTATATTTATCCAATAGTATGTATTCTCTTTTCAAGATAGAGGATATACCAACGGTGCGGAATCTTCCTTTGACAAATAAAACCTCGCGCTGATACCCCTCAAGCTTCATACCAAGCTTATTCATTACGTTCAAGCTCGCCTCATTTCCAAACATAAACCTAGCCTCAACTCTGTTCATATTCAAAACATTAAAAGCAAAATCCACTATTTTCTTAGCCGCCTCTGTTGCCAATCCATATCCCCAATAATCGGGGTTTAAAACATATCCGATTTCCGCAATGCTGTTTTGCTCATCAATTTTTGTAAATCCGCAAGTGCCAATCATTTTTTTGTTCTCTTTTAGAACTATCGCCCAATCGTGATATTCACCAAGCTTATACTTAGCCAAAACAATATCTATAAATTTTCTTGTATATTCTACTGTCTTGTGTGGCTCCCACAAAAGAAATTCTGAGGTTTTTGGGTTGGACGAATACTCGTGTATATCCTTTAAATCTGATTTTTTTATAGCTCTGAATTTAAGTCTGTCCGTTTCAAGCTCGGGCATTTTTTTGAAAAGCTTAGCAAAAAAATTCAACCTCATAGACGCCTCCCCACTATAATTAATTTGATTATATAACAACTCAAACTATTAGTCAACACTAATTTTACAATTTTTTCGCAAATTATATTGTCTTTAGAGAATATTTATGATACAATATTAGAAAATCTTTTGTAAGGGTGATGAATTTGAGCAAAATATTGTTTATAGGCGCAGGTAATATGGCATCCGCTATTGCAGGCGGTATGATAAAGTCAAAGATTGTTCCTGCCCATAACATTTATCTATACGATAAAATCAAGGAGCAATACGGTAAGTTTGATGCAAATTGCAACAAAACCTCTGGCTTGGAGGTAGGATTTAACTGTGCAAAATATGTTTTCTTATCAGTTAAGCCACAAAATATTAAAGAAATTCTTTCCGCTATTTCCAGTCTTGATTACAAGGAAAAGGTTTTCATTTCAATTTGCGCAGGCATAACGATTGAGTCTATTGAAAAGCTACTTCCAAATGCTATGGTAATACGTACCATGCCCAACACCCCTCTTATGTTGGGACAAGGAGTTACCGCTATTTGTAAAAACGATTTGGTAAGCAAAGATGACTTTGCGTTTGTAAAATCGATATTCTCTTCTTCCGGTTACGTTTCCGAAATTGAGGAAAAGGATATTAACTGTCTTACATCAGTTACATCAAGCTCCCCTGCATATGTATATTTGTTTGCAAAGGCTCTATTAGAAGGGGCAAAAAGCTTAGACTTTAACTACGACGATACATTAAAAATGATATGCTACACATTAATCGGCTCAGCCAATATGATTTTATCAACCGATAAAAGCGTGGATGATTTAATTTCAATGGTTAAGTCCCCAAACGGAACAACAGAAAGAGCCCTCAATGTATTTGAAGAAAAGGACTTTCTTGGCATTGTTAAGGAAGCTATGGAGGCTTGTACAAAACGAGCTGAAGAGCTATCAAAGCTCAACTAAGGAGTGTACATATGAACGATAACGAAAGCTACGAGTACGAAGACGAGGAGCTCGAGGAAGAAGAAGCTAAACCTAAGAAAAAACGATTTAATATTTTTGACTGGTACTATCGACAGGGTAAAGAAGCAACTAAGGACGATATTAACGTGCTTAAAGACCCAAGCGTTGGCAACTTTTTCAAGCTGATGTGGAAGCGACTTGGAAAATTAATTAGTGCAAATCTTATTGTTATTTTTGGTAATTTTCCATTATTTTTTATACTAATCGCAATGTCAAACGTTTTGAGTGAAAGCACAGTTGCACCGCTGTATCAAGCTTGGAGTCCTTTACAGGGTGTCAATATTTTTGAAGGAATGAAAATGCCTGATGGCTCTATATTCCAAGTTTCATCGTCAATTTCACCTTTAGTGGGAATTTTTGGCGCGCATGCCAAGGTTAGCATTATTAATACACCCACTATAGTTTTCTACTGTATGGGAGCGCTTTTGATTTTCACATGGGGCTTTACAAGAGTCGGTACAACATATTTATACAGAAATATGATGAACGGTGATGCGGTTTTCCCATTGTCAGACGCGCTGTATGTAGTTAAGCGAAACAAGCGCCAATCCTTGATTTTGGGTATAATTGACGCTTTGATAATTGTAATGTTTATTTACAACATCTATTTCTTGACCATGAACTATACCGTTAGCTATATGAATTCATTTATGCTGTTTATGACTGTTGCAATGGCTATTCTCTATTCATTTGCAAGAC
This sequence comes from Eubacteriales bacterium, assembly GCA_045532975.1. GTDB lineage: Bacteria > Bacillota > Clostridia > Oscillospirales > CAG-272 > RGIG2000. The sequence goes on from JAZSGX010000104.1 coordinate 5,274, forward strand.
CATATATGTTCATAATGGTATTCACCTTCGATTTGAAAATCACAAAGATTATCAAAAACGCGTTGTTCTTTACAATTCTCGGCGTAAAGCGCAATTTACTTGCTTTGTTAGGAACATTCCTCGTCGTGATTATCAATTACTTCATTTTTATGCTATTTATGCCTGTAGGAGCTTTGCTACCGTTCGTTATAACAATCGCTATAATCGATCTTATGGGTGTATATGCCGCTTATCCAAACGTAATTAAATATATGATGGACGAGCGCGATGCAAGAGCAATTATAGACAGAATTCCTCTTGAAGAAGACGAATTAGAATACGCAGATGATAACACTGAGGAAGCTTCGCCAACGACAGCAATTGAATAAAATTTCAAATGAACAACAAGTAAAAATAGGGGTTGAAATTCAACCCCTATTTTTACTTTTCTTGCAAAAGCTCACTTACAGTTACAAATTCATATCCCATATTTTTTAACTTTGGAATTATAATCTGCAAAGCTGTTGGTGTATTATTTTCCCCACTTATATAATCATGAAACAATATTATATCGCCGCCCTTAACATTTTTAGTGATGGTTGATACAATGCTTTCTACAGACGCGTGCGCCCAATCATGAGTATCAATGCTCCACAATACGATTTTATACTCATTATTCTCTGCTAAACCTACCAATGAATCATCATAGAATCCACACGGAGGTCTTATAAGTGTAGTTGAAAAATCATTGTTTTTAGAAATTTCCTTCTCGGTTTCGATAATTTCCTTTTCTATTTCTTCCTTAGTTTTCGATTTTAGCACTTGATGAGAATAGGTGTGATTTCCTATCTCATGACCTGCATCAATTACCATAGAAAGAGCCTCTGGATAATTTTTTGCGTTTATTCCAATAACAAAGAAAGTAGCTTTAACACCATGTTTATCAAGAATCTTGAGTATCTCCGGTGTGTTTCGAGGGTGTGGACCGTCATCAAAGGTTATAGCAATTTTTTTATCCGCATTAATATTAGAATTATAGACAGGCTTATTGACAGTCGTCGCCATACTTTTTACGCAAAGCAAAACTAAGCAAAAGGCTATTGCTACTATTTTTCGCATAAGTCTTCTATTGTGCAAAATTTGTATCCTCTGCTCTTAAGCTCTCTAATCAAATCCGACATAATTTGTGCGTTAGTTTTGGACGTTGGATGCAATAACATAATTTCACCATTGTGTAAATTGTCTAATATTTTTGTCATGGCATATTCCCTTGACGGTTGCTTTTCGTTATCCCAGTCGGCATACGCAAAAGACCACATCACAGTTTTATAGCCCAGCTCCTTCGCCCATTTCAAATTTTCTTCATTAAGCTTTCCCTCTGGCGGTCTATATAGCTTTGGCATGTTTTTTCCAAAGGCATCTTCATAAAGTCTTTCTAACGCTTCCAATTCTTTTCTAAATTCGTCAATACTATTTAGCTTAGTCATATCCTTATGCTTCAGGGTGTGGTTGGCAACACAGTGTCCGTCCTCTATCATTTTGCCCACCAAGGCCTCATTTTTCAATATCATATTGTCAAGAATAAAAAAGGTCGCTTTTACGTCTTCTTTTTTCAGCACTTCAATGATTTTTTCTATATTGCCATTCTCGTATCCCGCATCAAAGGTAAGATAAATTACCTTCTCTTTACTGTCATAATCATTGTTGTTTTTATCACACCAATAAACATCATAATCTTCTATAAAGCTTAGTTCACTTGACAATATTGGCTGAGTATGATCCTTTTTCCTTATGCAATACCATGAAACCGCAGTTCCTTTGGCGTAAACGTTTATACAACAAATTACCGTTATAATTCCTATAAGAAATAAACTAAAAATTCGTTTCAATATTTTCACCTCGCTTTTGCAAAATTATTATTTGCAAACGATAACATAATATTGCTATAAATTTTTGTTACTTATGTATTTTTTGCCCTTTTATCGATAATACTAAAAGAAAAATCAAGGAGGGAATTTTATGAAAAACGAAAACAAATCATTTGGAAGCGCTGTAAAAGGTATGATGCTGGGTGTTGCTGTTGGCTCAATTGCCACTATGGTTATTTCAAGCAATAAAGCTACAAAAAAATTAAAAAGAACCGCAAAAAATACAGCAGAAAACATTTCATCTATGTTTAAAATGAATTAAAAAAGAAAGCGAGATTTCTCGCTTTCTTTTTGATTATTTAGTTTGGAACCTTCGCATCATATCCTTCAGGAATTGGAACTCTTGAATATCTTGTCCAACCAATAGCAGGTCTCAATCCCCAGATACAGTCGCGGGCAGGTCTATTTCCGCTCTCCCAAACAACCAAATCGTCCCAGAATTCGTAATCTGCTCTTGCATTGTCAGGATCGTACAATACAACCTTGATTCCGTTACATCCGGCAAAGGCATCCTTGCCTATCTTCTTAACAGTTACAGGAACAGAAAAAGTTACATAAGAACTAGACATATTAGCATATCTGGTATTAACAAACATCTCACCAAAAGCCTTAAATGCATAGCTATCAATTCCTACAACCTCAAAGCCATTAAACGATGCAGGTATTTTAATTCCGTTAATGATAGGATCAGTAATACTAGCGTCGTTATTAATCACTCTATCTATACCAACAACTATCGCCTTGCCTTCAACAATAGAGAAAAGCAAACCTGTATCATTATCCTTGTTACCTGTCCAAACAGCCTTATATGCAAGATCGCCTGTGCTGCCCTTGTTAATGACAACGGAAGCGCCTAACATATCTTCACCCTTCATCCAGCCGACGAAGTGGAAACCGCTCTTTGTTGGTTTAGGAAGTTTAATCGCTTCAGAGCTTACAGTATATTCATTTACAAGACCTTCAGCAGAACCGCCGTCCAAATCATATGTAATTGAATACTTTTTCTCTGACCATTCAGCTCTTAAATTCAACTCAAGCACATCACCGTTAGTCCAAATAATTTCCGAATCCATAAGCTGGTCATCCATATACCAACCTACAAATACATATCCGGACTTAACAGGAGTCAAAAGAACGTAATTTTCACCCAAATTAAATTCTTCAGTTTCAGCAGTAATGCTACCGCCATTTTTGTCATAGTTTACAGTAACCTTAATTGGATTCCACTTAGCGTACAATGTAACGCCCTTGTAATTTAAAAGCTCATCAGCATTAAATGACAACGAAAAATCAGCATCAAAATACCAACCGCCAAAGATTGCGTAATTCTTATTTACCGTTGGCAAAACAAAGTTAGCAAAATCTGTGCTCAAAGTATATAAGCTATCATAATCGCCTATCAATTCGCCGCCGTTTACAACGTAGTTAACTTGATACTCAGTTTCATTCCATTTAGCTGTCAAAACTACGTTTTCTTGAGTGTAAGCCCACACGCCCTTACGGTCAACCTGATTTCCATTCTCATCAAACCAACCGCCAAAGGTATAGTTTTCCTTGCTCACCTCAGGAATTTCATACGCATCATCAGCCTTAATGTCTTGTGCATCAAGTACAGTATCGCAGCCTGTAACAAATGTAACAGTTGAAACAATGCGCCACTTAGCATACAAGTTCATTTCATCAACAACGGTTTCAGGGGTCAACTTTTCTATCTTGCTTTCTTCAGCAAAGTTAGGGTCAGTGTACCAGCCGATAAACTCATGCTTTGCATTGATTGTAGGAGCTTGAAGCACAACCTCTCCGTCCTCTACATCATAGCTTGTTGGGTTATTGTTAGTAGCGCCCTCATAGCCCACTACATACTCAATGGTATTCTGTCTTGGTGTCCACTTTGCAACCAATGTTACATTTCCGGCATATGACCAAGTTCCGGAATTTTCAAGTCTCTGTGTACCGTTGTACCAAGCATCGAACACATAATTTGCTTTAGTTGGAATTGGCAAAGTGTATTTATCACCAAACGTATAAGTTGCACTGCTCTCATTACATTCTCCTCCATTCGGATCAAATGTAACACTGGACTCAGCCACCCATTTTGCATACAAAACTACATCTTTACCTGCCATATCAGAGGTAATATGTGTAACCTTATTATCTTCATTAAAGCTTGAATCGGAGTACCAGCCCAAGAAAACATAACCGCTTTCAATTACAGGAGCAAAAAGCTCTATGTTGTTGGCAGTTATATCAAAGCTTGCTGGATTCTTTTCAGAATTTACGGCTTCATCATAGCCTAAAATGTACTGAATATTGTAAGTAAGAACTTCAAATGCAGCAACTATCTCAATATCTCTGTCATATGAGTAAGCAGCGCTCGCGTCAAAGTTGCTATTATTAATTTTCCATCCCGTAAAGTGATATCCACTCTTATCAGGCGTTGGTAACTGACTTGGAACTGCACCGTATTCAACAGAATATTCTGTCTTAACACCATCTACGTTTGCTGTAATCTTATATGTGTTAGGCACCCAAAGAGCAGTTACGGTAACATTTGCCGTTATAGGATTCTTAAAATCATAATCCCACTTAACAAGCTTATAGCCTGCACGCTCAACACCAATGGCTGTAGTGGTGTGATTTTCTTCAACCTTAACATCCTTTTTCTCAGTAGAACCATCTACCAAGGTGCCTCCGGCAGGGTCAAATGTTACAGTAAACATTTTGTACCTGTAAATATTGAATGTGCGTGAATTGGTATTACCGTTAGAATCCGTAACCTTCAAATAAATAAAGTTATCGCCCTCATTCAGGTTCAAAACTGTTCCTAGCTTAGTAGAAAAATCCTTATTTGCAGAAAATTCACTTTCTACGCCGGGATTCAAAGAAATCTTCGGTATAAAGTCACTTGCCAAATTGTAAGAAGTAACCGCATTTTCAACAAAAATGGTATCAACACCGTTTACACTTATCATATCCTGTGTTGTAATGTCGGTCAAATTTTCACTGTTCGGCTCCTGATTCGGATCTTGCTCATCATCACAAGAAGCCAACACGAACATAAGCGCAAATACAAGCAAAAGTGAGAACAAGCTCAAAATTTTGATTTTCATATATTTCTCCTTGATTAATATTTGATGTCATTATTTTAACATATAATATATATTTTGTCAAGGAAAACATACAAGTCGCCTTACAAGAGGCTCTTTAACTCTTGAAAAATCCCTTTATTTGCATCTTGAACGGAAAATTCTCCTATATTTTTTTCCAAGCGCATCCTTTTTTCTGTATTAGCTATCAAATCTCTCACTGTATCCGTTAGGGAATATAGCCTATCCTCAGTTATTAAAATTGCAGATAACGTATCACTTAAAGCTTTAGCATTTAAAAACTGATGGTTGTTTGTAACGTTTGGCGAAGGAACAATAATTGATGCTTTTTTCATATATGCAAGCTCAGAAATTGTCATAGCACCTGCGCGCGAAATAACGATATCTGCCACCGCCATTTGCAAATGCATATTTTCAAAATAATCTTTTACTATGATGTTTTCGAGCTTATGCAATCTTTTTTCCTTTAGTTCTGTAACAACCCGGGTGAATTCATTTTTACCTGTAGACCAAATAAGCAAGGTATCTTTTCTATGACATATTAAATTTTCCACCAATTCCATCGTTGAGCTGTTGATTTTCTCTGCACCTAACGACCCACCCATACATAAAATCACATGTTTTTGAGAAATATTCAAAAGCTGCCTTGCATGTGCTTTGGTACTGACTATGAAGCCACTTCTCAAAGGATTTCCTGTTCTAACGACCTTTTCCTTATGCTTAAAATAATCCTTAGTTTTTTCAAAGTTTACAAATATTTTATCAACCTTTTTTTCTAAAGACAAAATCGCCTTACCTGGAATCACATTTGATTCGTGCAGTACTGTTTTCACACCTAATTTGCTTCCCGCCGATATTACGGGATATGTGGCATATCCACCTGTTCCAAAGATAATATCAGGACGGAACTCCCGTATTATTTCCTTACATCTCTCGATTGCCTTTATTTGTTTATACAAAAAGACGATATTTTTAGGTGACAGGCTTCTTTTTAAGCCGATGACATCAATAGAAAACTTCTTGAAACTAACTAAGCTATTCTCTATTCCGTTTTCTGTAGTTACATATGCTATTCTGTTATCGCTTGAATTACGCATAACCGTTTCAGCAACGGCAATAGCAGGATTGACATGACCTGCCGTGCCTCCACCGCAAAACAATACTCTCACTTAATTAAGCCTCGCATTTCTTGATATTGATAATAGTATTCCCATCTCTCCAAGTAAAATTACAAGGGAGCTGCCGCCATATGAAAAAAACGGTAACGATATACCTGTGTTTGGTATCAAATCTGTAACAACCAATATGTTTAAAAGCGCCTGTATTCCTATTTGACAGGTTATTCCAAAAGCCACCAATGAGGAATACAAACCGTCAGCATTAATAGCAATTTGGAATCCGCGAAAAATAAGTAACAAAAAAACCAGCACTAACACAACTGCGCCCACATAACCTGTTTCCTCGCACCAAATGGTAAAAATAAAATCGTTTTGAGGCTCTGATACATAACTGTATTTTAGCAAGCTGTTTCCAATTCCTCTCCCCCACAGCCCACCAGATCCTATAGCAAACAAGCCCTGTGTTGTTTGCCATTTGTCACTCAACACATCTGCGTTAGGATTTAAAAACGATTCTATTCTCTTCATTGCATATTCGTTTGTCAGCAAAAAGAAAATGGCTCCTAATACACCCGTAACCCCGTATGTCAATGCCATTTTTTTAATGTTAGTGCCTGAAATAAACAATATGCTAAGCCCAATAAATGCAAGAATTAAAGTGCCTGACAAATGCTTTTCTAAAAGTACAAGACTGCAAGCGCCAAATAGTATGATACCGGGTACAAGTATTTCCTTAACAAAGTTTTTTCTTTCGTTCTTATGCTTATCTGCCCACCAGCTAAGCATAAGAATAATCCCAAGCTTCATAAGCTCTGACGGTTGAAAGCTCAAAGGAGTTCCGGGAATTCCCAGCCAACGCTTAGCAAGTCCTTCGGAAAATCCACCTACAAGCACAAGTATCAGCAATAAAATGCAAAGTAAAAAAAAGCCGACAGAAGCTCTCTTATATAGCGTTATTGGGATTTTACTTGTAACTAACATAGCAACCATTCCAATAAAAAGAAACACAAGGTGTCTCTTTAAATAGTAATAGCCATCTCCATATTTTATAGTTGCATTTGGAAAGCTGGCGCTATATACCATCATTGTGCCAAAGGTCAAAAGAATTAAAATAATTACAACCAATCTTTTATCTACTCTGTACCCGTTTAAAACATGCTCTTTGAGGCATTTTTGTTTAATTTCAGCTTTCATTATACGCCCATATACGCGACTGCACAAAAAACAGCGCTCAATATACCGAATATTGTTACAATCTTCATTTCACTGTATCCACACCTTTCAAAATGGTGGTGTAGTGGAGCCATTTTCAGAAGTCTTTTTCCTTTCGTTAGCTTAAAATAGCCCACCTGCAATATTACACTTAATGCCTCGCATAAAAAAACAAATCCGTATAAAAGTACAAGCAATGGCGAATTTAAGACAAACGAAACACTGACAACCATAGCCCCATAGAAAAGCGAGCCTGTGTCTCCCATAAAGATTTTAGCAGGATGTAAATTAAAAAATAAAAATGCAAAGGCAGTGCCTATCATAATAGCACCAAAAAAATCCAAGGCTATGCTTTCATATTTTGTTATACTGACAATTGATAAAAACACGCCAACCGTTATAATACAAGTCGAAGCAAGACCGTCTATTCCGTCTGTAAGATTTACCGCGTTTGTCATTCCGCACAAAAGCAAGAAAGCAAATACATAATAAAATACACCTAATTCAAACTCAAATTCTGCAAACGGAAGTGTAATGGTTGTTGAAAGTCCAACTGTTTTTTTCATCATTATCAAAAAAATTATTGATGCCGCAGATTGAAAAAGTAGTTTTCCCATCGGGGTTAATCCCTCGTTTTTATGTTTTCTTATCTTGGCTATATCATCAATAGCACCTGTGCAGGAGTTAAGCAACGCATAAGTTAAAACGTTAATAATTATATGGATTTCCCTTTTGTCGGCTTGAAAGAAAAGAAAAAATACTAAAAACGAAATAACTGTTGCAAGAACAAAACTGACACCCCCCATAGTGGGTGTTCCGTTTTTATCCTTATGCCAGCTTGGACCAATTTCCAATATTTTTTGTCCGATTTTCATTCTTTCAAGAATAGGAATCAATTTTTTAGTTGCAAATAACGTAATGAAAAAGGATATTAGCAACGTTACAAAGAATATTTTTGTGTTCATTTCTCTATTTTTCTCTCATATTTCTGATGATTTCACTGAATTTTGAGGCATTACTTGCCTTTACAAGAAGAACATAACCGTCTTTAAGTGACGCCAAAATCTGATTTGAGATATTATCGAAGCTCTCACATTTCACTCCTCCACCGTAACCCAAAAGATAACTGTTTGCATATTCTCCGAAGACAAACAACTCATCAATTTTTTGCTTTTTACAAAGCTCGCCAACCTGAAAATGAAGCTCTTTTGCCTCATTTCCAAGCTCCCGCATATCTCCTAAAAGAGCGGCTACCCTTTTACCGCTTTTCTTGTATTCACCAAGTGTATTTATAGCACTGACAACGCTTTCGTATGATGCGTTGTAGCAATCGTCGATAATCTCTACTCCTTTTATTATCTCGGTTGTTCCTCTACCTTCCCTTGCTCTCCATTTCTCCAAGCCTATTTTAATTGAATTTTTATTTAATCCATATAGCTTTCCAACAGCATATGCAAAAACAGCATTATTTACATTATGCTTATAAATACTATTTAAAGTTATCTCTGTGCCGTCCACTTCAAATAGAATTTTATTCTCGCTGACTGCTCTTGTATTTTCAGCAAAATAATCACCGTTTTCACCTATATAAATATTTTTGAATTTTTTACATTCAAGCTCTCTAAATCGCTCTTCGCTTGGTAATATTGCGTATTTTTTAGCATACTTTAGTATTTCTGATTTTGCGCAAAAAATATTTTCCTCGCTGCCTAATATACCGATATGTGCTTGACCGCAGCCGGTTATAACAGCAATCTCAGGCTCAGCAATATACGATAGCCACTCTATTTCTCCAAGACCCCTCATACCCATTTCAACAACGCCAAAATCCTCTTTTTTAATTGACAATAGTGTCTTTGCTACCCCTATTTCGTTGTTGTTATTTTCGTATGTTCCTGTTACTGAATAAGATTCAGACAGCACGGAAATTATCATATCCTTTACAGTTGTTTTTCCGTAGCTGCCCGTAACACCAATGATTTTTGTTTTCCCCTTGTGACGCTTACTTAACAGCCCCAAAGCAGTCCTTGTATTTTCCACATAAATAACAGACACAGGGTAAGAAATTTTTTCCTCAGTAACTATCAAGGTGGCTCCGTTGGAAATTGCTTGATTTATATAATCCCTGCCATTGTATTTTTCTCCTTTAATGGCAAAAAAACACCAGGGTATGCTTGACACTTCACGAGAATCGGTTGACAGGGCAAGCACCTTTCCGTTTTCGCCTATTAACTGTCCGTTTATTGCATCTGCTATTTCGCAAAACGTGTATTCTATATCATTTATCAAGTGAAAATACCTCGTCCAATATTTCCCTTTCACTAAATTTGCTCTTTCCTTCTCTTGTAATTTCGTACTCCTCGTGACCTTTGCCCAAAAGCAATAGCACGTCGTTTTCTGTTAATTTGCTAGCGGTGTATTTTATTGCTTCCCTTCTTTTTGGAATTACTGCAAAGCGTGCACCTTTCTTTAAGCCGCATATTATATCGTTTATTATCTCATTTGGATCCTCAGTACGAGGGTTATCCGAGGTTATTACCGTAAAATCAGCTAATTCTGTAGCTATTTTGCCCATTTCCGCCCGCTTGCTTTTATCTCTATCTCCACCACACCCAAAAAGAACTGTAATTCTTTTATTTTGCTCCAATTTAATAAGGGTCTTTATTGCTTTTTCCATGGCCGCAGGTGTGTGGGCGTAATCAATATAAATCGGTTTATAGCCATATCGCTCCATCCTGCCCTTAATATTTGCGGTTTTGGAAATTCCGTATTTTATTGCCTTAGCGTCAACACCTAACAAAGAAGCACAAGACATAGCTAAAAGCGTGTTATACACGGTAAATTCACCGATAATTTGAGTGCTTATATCTAAATGCTCATTTTTAATTTTCGCCTTGTATTTACATCCTTCTGCGCTCAAAGTAACGTATTCGGCTCTAAAATCTGCATTTTCCTTGATTGAATAGGTATAAGAATTTGTATATTTATGCTTTAGTCTTTTTCCGTACTCGTCATCAATATTTATTATTCCTATTTTACAAAAATCAAACAGCTTTTCCTTTACACTAAAATATTCCTCTAAATTTTTATGATAGTCTAAATGCTCACTTGTTAAATTAGTAAACGCGCCTATTTCAATGTCAACACCTGCAAGCCTTTCTTGTGAGAGTGCGTGAGAGGAAGCTTCAATTACCGCAATTTTCGCGCCCTTTTCCTTCATTCTATTATATAAATAATATAATATTTGCGGATCAGGAGTTGTCATAGCCGAGAATATATCAGTAACCGCACCGCCTCCGTATGTATTTATTTCTTCTCCATTTATATAACATCCAACAGTTGAAATTAAGCCACAGGAAATATTTGCTTCACGCAATATGTTGTATAAAAAGAAAGCGCTTGAGGTTTTGCCATTTGTACCTGTAATTGCAACTGTTTTAATGTTCTTTGAGGGCTTATTATAAAAATTCGACCACATTTTTGCAATGGCATTCCGCGCATTTTTAACCAAAATATACGGTATTTCTTCTCTGCATATACTCGCATTTTCTGTCACAATAGCAACGCAACCGTTTTCAATTGCTTCTCGAACGTAAACATTTCCATCACGTTTTGTACCCTTCATGGCAACAAAAACGCTATTTTGCTTAATACTTCTATGGTCACTTGTTAAGTTATCTATATCTTTAGCAAAGGATTGATTGCTATTTATTATATCAACCCCATCTAATAGCTCGCTTAGTCTCATTTAGTCCTTATCCTCTGTATATAATACCTTTATTGTTATTACAGTCCCCTTTGCAAGTTGAGTGCCCTCAGCGTATTCCTGGTAAACTACAAAAGCGCCCTGTCCATATTTAAAATTTGTGCTACCAATAATTTTAATATTAAAACCGCTATTGGTAAGAATTATGTTTGCCTCCTCCGGAGTTTTGCCAACTACGTTTGGCACTGTCACCATATGATTTTTACTGTCCTTTCCTGTATATAGGATTATCTTACCGCCATTTTTATAAATGACGCTACTCTCTTTGGGCATTTGCGATATAATTTCTTCTCCATCGCCAACTATTTCGTATTGAATTTTTTCCTTTTTAAGCTCCTGTGTCACGCTTGCAATTTCTTTTCCTATATAATTGCCAACGGTTATCTGCTCAAACTGTATGTCCTTTTCAGTATAGCTTGCCTCAAGGCCAAAATACGGCAAAATATTTTCAAGCAATGATGACACATACGGAGCGGCAACTACACTACCGTATTTGCTGCCTATACTTGGCTCATCGACCAAAATTATTACCGCCACCTGTGCATCCTCAGAAGGCGCGTAAGCTATACAGGATGAAACGCGGTATGATGTATTACCGCTTTCATCATATTTGTCCTTTTTCTCCGACGTACCTGTTTTTGCGGCAACACTATACCCTGCAACGTAGGCATTTTTGGCTCCTCCCTCACCGTCGACACCTTCCTTTAATATCTGCGATATGGTTTTTGCAACGTTCTCACTGATGATGCTTTCGCTTTTTTCCGTTTCCGCCTCATAAATTACATTTCCGTCGTTATCTACAATGCTTTTTAAAAGCCTTGGCGTTACAAGATACCCGCCATTCGCAACGGCGCTAATTGCCCTTATTTGCTGTATTGCGGTAGTTTTAAAGGTCTGACCGAAGGAATATACCGCCAAGGACACATTTGAAAAATCGTCGTAGCTATGATAGTAGCCCTTTGCTTCCGAGGGTAAGTCTATTCCTGTTTTAGCTGTATAGCCAAAGCGACTGAAATAATCGTAGAATTTTTCTCTGCCTATACCAAACGCCAAACGCATCATTGATGGGTTACAGGATTGCTGCAACGCCTCAGCAAAGGTAAGTGTACCGTGCCCTGTCCTTTTGTGACAGCTAATTGCTCGGTAAAATCCGTCAACCTTTAACTTGCCCGTGCATACAAAGGTATTTTTCAATGACGCTGTTTTTTCCTGCAACGCAACCGAAGTTGTTATCAGCTTAAAGGTTGAACCGGGCTCGTATAGCTCAGTCACCGCCTTATTATTCCACATTGAATATAAAAGGTTAAGATAGGTGCTTTTGTATTCCTTAGAATTTTTATCTAATTTATCAAGCTTCTCCTGTGACAATTCATCAAGCTTATACGGACTGTTTAAATCAAAGGCCGGGTAAACCGCCATTGCGTATATTTCTCCTGTTTTTGGGTTCATTACGATGCCTGCGGAACGGTTTTGCGCTCCCGATTCAATAGATGCCGCCCTTAGCTGTGCTTCAAGCTGATACTGTACATACAAATCAATGGTAGAAACTAAATTATATCCGTTTTCGTCTTCCACATACTGCTCATACTGAAAGGGCATATCTCCGCCTTGAGCATTTTGTGCTGTAACGTATTTTCCGTTTGTACCCTCTAAAATGTTGTTATAGACCTTTTCAAGTCCGTAAATCCCAACTCCGTCTACATTTACAAAGCCGAGAGTATGAGACGCTAAGGTGGAAAAGGGATAGTACCGCTTCGCGCTTGCGTTTAACTGTATTTGGTCGGTTAAACCGTTTTTGTCTATAAATGCCCTTATTTCCTTTGCTTTTTCCTCCTCAAGGTCGGTATCAATCACTTGATATTTGTACCCTGTTTTTTTAGCCTTATCTAAAATTTTCTCATAGCTTTCCCCTAATATTTCAGCTATTCCCTTTGCTACAAATTCGGGGTCTTTTATAACTTTTGGGCAAACATAAAGCGCCCAAACTGTTTTGTTGCTTGCAAGAACCTTTCCGTTTCTGTCGTAAATTATCCCTCGCTCTGGATTAACTCGCGTTTCAACCGTCAACTGCTCAAAGACATCCTGACGGTATATCTCGTTTCCTATGATTTGAAGCTTAAAAAGCTGCAATGCTATTAGCATACCCGCTCCTGCAAATACAATTAACAAAATTAAGCTTCTTTTAATAATTTTTTTAGATAACATATTTCACCCATTCACAGTTCTAATAGTAAAATATATTATTTTCTCAACAAAAAAAGACCTCGGCACAGTGTGCCGAGGCAAAAATCTTTAATTAAAGTCCACCGAAGCCCGATGTCATAACGAGGAGCATCATCGTAAGAACAAGAGTAACAACAACTGATGCAATCGGCAAATCCTTAATGGAAAAGCCTTCGTTTGCCGCCTTATTCTCTTCATTCTCGTTATAAATTTCGTCATTCAATCTCATATATTGAGTATCGACTTCATTCTTTCTGAGCTTTTTCGCTTCCTTCTTACTATTTTTAGCATGTGAAAAGAAACCGTGCTTCTTCTCTCTCTTCATTTTGAATTCTTTATTTTCATTAAAGCTTCTCATTGTAGTGCCGTACATATTTTCACTCTCCTTACTTTTGGATTACAACCTTTCTGCAATTCTCAATTTTGCACATTTGGAACGGGAATTTTCGTTTAACTCCTGCTCGCTTGCTGTAATCGGCTTTTTATTTACTGCCATTAGCTTTGGCTTATTTCCGCAAACACACACCGGGAAATCCTTTGGACATATACAGCCCTGAGCGTATTTACTAAAAGTACTCTTTACTATCCTGTCTTCTAAGGAATGGAAGGTCATAACCACTATCCTGCCACCCTTGTTTAATTTGGCAACCGCCGCATCAATCGCTGGGTTTATAACCTCAAGCTCGTGATTTACTTCAATTCTGATTGCTTGGAAGGTTCTCTTTGCGGGGTGCTGTGCTTCTTTCTTAGCGGCTGCTGTGGGAATTGCGCTTTTGATTATCTCCGCTAGCTGAATTGTTGTTTTTATAGGGGATTTTTCTCTTTCGTTTACTATTTTCTTAGCAACCAAGTGTGCAAACTTTTCTTCTCCGTAATCTCTTATAATTCTTTTAAGGTCGAATTCGGAGTATGTATTTACAATGTCGTATGCTGAGAAAGGGGAGCACGGGTTCATTCGCATATCAAGCTCTGCGTCACTATTATACGAGAACCCGCGCACTGGGGTGTCAAGCTGATGAGACGAGACACCTAAATCCATTAAGACACCGTCTATATGGACAATATTTAACTCGTTTAGAATTTGACCAAGCTCTGAAAAGTTGTTTTTTACAATCAGAGATTTGTCACCGTATTTTTTAAATCTCTCAGTGCAGGTGGCAATTGCCGCATCGTCCTGATCGATTGAAATTAATTTTCCTGTTGTTAAACGCTTGAGTATTTCCTCAGAGTGTCCACCGCCGCCTGCGGTGCAATCTACATAAACACCGTTTGGTTTTATGTCAAGACCCTCGATACATTCATTTAACATTACGGAATAGTGTGAAAATTCCATACTAACCACCTTACAGCTTAAGTTGAATCATATCCTTTCTCATCTTTTCTCTGTCCAAAGCGTTACACTTTTCTGCATAGCCTTCCTCTGACCAGATTTCTAAATGAGTACCAACACCAAGAATTACCAAATTCTTAACTGTTGCTTCCTTATCAACCTTTAGCTTTTCCTTCAAGTAGTTCGGTATAACAATTCTACCCTGTGAATCTAACTGAACATCTACCGTATTTGAGAAAACCTCACGGAAGATGTCATCAGCCTCTGTTTGTGATGCTTCGATTAGTTTTTCCTCGTATTTTCTCCACTCCTCAGTGGAATATACCAAAACACATTTGTTAAAACCATTGGAACTAAGTATAAATGATTCTCCAAGAGCATCCTTGTACTTTGCGGGTACAAACACTCTATTCTTACTGTCAATAGTATGGTCGTACCTACCGTAAAGCATAATTCACACCCCTTTCGCTCCACTTTTCACCATTTTTGCTCCACTTTTCACCACTTTCATGTACCCATTATATAACAATACTTGCAAAATTGCAATAGTTTTTGGAAATTTTCTCAAATTTTTTTAATATTTCTTTATAGAAGTGCATAAAATTGTATTTTGTACAAAAAAAGGATGCCCGATTTCGAGCATCCGTAAATTATTAATTTTTTGTTAATTTCGCACCTTTGCCTTGTTTTCACTACAAAACTACACAAAAAGTGGGGAATAGCCCCACTAATTTTGTTTTTTTACTTATTTTTCGGCATAAAATTCCGTCGCAAGTGGAATTATTGAGTTCGCGAGTAAATTTTCAAGGCTTTCACCTTTTTTCAAACTATCTCTGACAACAGTAGAGCTAATATGAGCATATTTCTCTTTGCACTTTATTATTTCCGTTTCAAAGGCAGGATCAAATTCCTTCATTTTTTCTGCCAATTCTTTTTCGTATGCTAAATCTTGCTCATTCCTAATACCGCGCACGATTTGCGTAATGCCGTTTTTGTGCATATAGTCTGCGGTATAGCCAACATAAGCATCGGCAATAGCATTTTCAAAACCGCTTATCGCTTTTTCTATCAGAGCTTTTTTCTGCTCCATTGTGAACATATATTCCTTTGCCTCATTCACAAGAGCTACCACATAAACCTGCTCGTACTTTTCACAAGCATACTTGATTATTTCCATATGACCCAAGGTTATGGGGTCAAAGCTACCTGTAACTATTGCTTTCATGTTAAGCCTCCTTGGGTCTTAATACGGTTACATAGGAAATGGAATATCGTGCTTGCTTTTGTATTTCAAATCTTGCGCGCAATTCCTTGTTGCCCTTAAATATGTCTTCTTCTCCGCTTTCGCATATTACAAAGGCACCCTTTGCTATAACATCACCCTTGCAAAGCTTGTCAAGTACGTCAGCTATGCAATCATTTTTGTACGGTGGATCAATAAAAATTATGTCGTACTGCTCTTTTCCCGATATGCCCTTAATCATTTGATCGTAGGTGCAGGTAGATATTCGGCATTTGTCGAAAAGTCGTGATTTCTTAGCATTTCTCATTACTATATCTGTTGCATCACGGGATGAGTCTGAAAAGGTTGCCTTCTTAGCCCCTCTGCTGAGTGCTTCTAAACCAAGCTGACCTGAGCCTGCAAACAAATCAAGCACACAAGCCCCTTCTATATCAAACTGTATCATTGAAAATATTGCTTCCTTAACGCGTTGAGAGGTTGGGCGTGTTGCATCCCCCTCAAGCGTTTCCAAATTCATACCCTTTGCAAGTCCTGTTATAATTTTCATATTTACCTCAATTCTCTTTTAAATACTCGTAAATCTTTTCAGCATCCTTTTTGCCTATGCCCTTTACCGTGGCTATTTCTTCTACACTCGCTTCTCTTAATGCACTCAAAGTCTTAAAATGCGTCATTACCGCCTTTGCCTTTGAGTTGCCTATACCCTCAACATTTTCAAGAGAGTATCTTTTAAGGGTCTTGCGCTTTGCATTGTCCATTTTGGAAACGGAGTATCTGTGCACTTCCTCTTGAAGCTTATACACGAATACAAAAACCGCTTGCTCCTTGGCTATGCTTATTTCCTTGTCCTCGGTAACTATTGTTCTTGTTTTATGATGCTCGTCCTTTACCATACCGAAAACAGGTACGTCTATACCGTTTTCCACCAAGGCTCGTTTTACAACCGCTACGTGGGTTGCACCACCGTCAAGCAAAATAAGGTCAGGCATATTTGCAAAGCTACCGTTTACGTCATTCAAATGGGACATACGGCGTAATACCACCTCGGTCATTGCCGAATAATCATCTGCACCGCCTTGATTTTTAATTTTAAAAACGCGATAGTCACTCTTTTTCAGCTTTCCGTTTTCACATACAATCATTCCTGCAGTAATATGCTCGTTGCCCAAATTGGAAATATCATACGCTTCTATCCTTTCAGGTACGCTCGGTAAATCCAACATACTTGCAAGCTTAGACAAAACCTTGTTGTCCTGCTCCATCTTGTTCTTATACTGCTTTGCCTGCTCCTCTGCGTTACGCGTTACCATATCACAAAGCTTTTTGGTATCTCCCTTTTGGGGTATTCTGATTTTAACCGCGCGGTTAGCCATATTCCTTATATACTCTTGAACAAGTGATAACTCTCCAGCATCAAAGTCAAAAGCCAAAAGTATCTCGCTTGGAATATACTCGCGCTTTCTGTATAGCTCCGTAATAAATGCAGACATATATTCATAACCCTCGTCAGATGTTAACTCCGACGCACCGTAAATTAAATTATCACTGTCGGAGATAATACCGCTACGAATATAGAACACAGAAATACAGGTAGACAAATTGTCACTATATACCGCAATTATATCATATTCATCATCAGGAGAGCCAACTACCTTTTGACCGTCCCTTAATTTCTTTAAGGCTTCTATTCCGTCACGGCATCTTGCCGCTTCCTCATAGCTTTCATTTTCCGCAAATTTATACATTTGTTCTGTCAAGACAGCTACCGCATCCTTGATGTTTCCCCTTAGTATGTCTGCCGCGCATTGCATCAGCATATAATAGCTTTCCTGATTTATACTGTTATCACAAGGGGCAACACATCTGCCAATCTGCTTATAAATACAAGGTCTTTCCTTGCCTATATCTCTTGGAAACACTCTTTTGCACATTGGTATATTCAAAGCACGCTCCAAAACACCCATAACGCCGTAAACCACGCTTGCCCCCGAATAGGGACCAAAATATTTTGCCCCGTCTGCCAAACGCTTACGCACCATACTCATTCTTGGGTACTCTTCATTCATAGTAAGCTTAATGTATGGGTAGGACTTAGCATCCTTCAAAAGAATATTATACTTTGGAGTATATTGCTTGATTTTTACATTTTCAAGAGTTAACGCCTCAATTTCAGTATCACAAAAAATAGTTTCAAAATCCTCAATTTGCGAAACCATTTTTACTGTTTTCAAGTTAGCGTCGCTTGACAAATGGAAATACTGAGAAACACGGTCCTTAAGAGATCGTGACTTACCAACATATATAACCTTGCCGCCTTTATCCTTCATAATGTAGATACCAGGAGTCTTCGGTAAGGCAGCCGCTTTGTTTCTTAAATATTCTAATCTTTCATTCGTCATAATTCTCTGTAAAAAACAGGCGACAGTCAAAGACTATCGCCGCAATGTTATATAATTAGTCATTAAGCTCAGAAACGATAAGATGCTCAAGACCATCCAAAGCCTCATCCTCATCCATACCGTCAGCAATAAGCGTAATAGCTGTACCTTTAACAATACCCATTGAAAGAACACCTAGCAAGCTCTTAGCATTAACTCGTCTATCCTCTTTTTCAATCCAAATAGAAGATTTAAAGGTGTTTGC
Organism: Eubacteriales bacterium; assembly: GCA_045532975.1. Classification (GTDB taxonomy): domain Bacteria; phylum Bacillota; class Clostridia; order Oscillospirales; family CAG-272; genus RGIG2000. Next base: position 23,823 of record JAZSGX010000104.1, read on the forward strand.
CTTTTGGATGAAAAACGTAGCAGGTCTTGCGTGCAAGCCAACTTCATTTACAATAGTAACATCACGTGATAACATAATTCTCTCCCTTTTTCATTGTAGAGCCTAAAATAAATACGCTTCATATTATAACAAAGATTGTTTTAAAAATCAATACCTTTTATTAAAAATTTTTTCTTTTTTATTTTATTGGTGCTTTTCTTTATATTTATTGCTATTTATTGATAAAAAGTTAGATATATTGCTAAATTTTTAATTTACATCTTGAAATCAGAAAGAAACTATTATATAATATTATAAAAAAT
>JAZSGX010000101.1:0-32815 GCA_045532975.1 Eubacteriales bacterium
AAGAGGCTGTCGCATTAAGCGACGCCTCTTTTAGGGGGTAGTGAAATGAGTGCAGAAGCCGTGAACTCGTACACGTAGGCGTACTCAGTACGGTAGAGTACGAGGTCGCGGGTAAAAAACTGATTCCAAAAAAAGAGGGGAACTTGCAAAATTTGTAAGTTCCCGACATTATTTATATCTAAAAGTAATAGTAAAATAAAGGTTTTAGTGTAAGGGGTATCTGTTTTTGGTCTGTGCTTATTACGAGCTTGCGAGTAACAAGGTTCTGCGTAGCAGGTTCTTATTGCAACACCCCCTTTTTACTATTTCTTGTAAATAAGCTCAACTTCTTCACCTTGCTTAAGGGAAAGAGTCTTAAAGCTTGCGTATTTGCTATTTGAAAGCTTATCACTTTGGGTTGTCAAGGTGTAACCCTTCAAGCCAATGTTTACCGTCTTACCGAGCAAGGACTTAATTTTAACGCTGACCTGGTTTTCATTCCAATTAATTGAAACGTCAAAGCCACCGCGAGCCTGTATGTGCTCAATTTGACCCCTTCTTAATTCCTTTGGAAGGGCAGGCAAAAGCTTAATTTTATCGCCATCGGAGTAAAGTAGCATTTCATAAACCGCAGACACAAAGCCCATATTGGCATCCACCTGATAAGGTGCGTGACCTGCGTGCATATACTTAAGGGTAACGCCCATATTACGCCAGTCGTTATGGTAGGTGTATAGGTTAGCGCCTGTGCAGAAGCGAATGAGCAAATCAAGACACTCCTTAGCCTTAGCCCCGTCACCTAAGCGGGCAAAAATGTTTGCCATATGGGCAAGGCTCCAGCCTGTTTGTGACTTCAAGCCGATAACAAGACGCTTATTTACCGCAACGCGCATAGCCTCAAAAAGCTCAGGATTATTTTCCTCATTCACCTCAAAGCCGGGGAACAATGGATAAATGTGAGATTGGTGACGGTGGTGGTAATTGTCCTTAAAATCATGGTGCATCCACTCCTTTATAGCACCGTCCTCGTTTATTTCATACTCGGGAATAGCGCTGAGCATTTTTTTCCAATCAACCACCTTGTCCTCGTCTATACCTAATTTTTCAGCAGAAGCCACAAGGTTGGTAAGAAGCTCCTTCAAAAGCGCGAAATCCATTGTAGAGTTAATGGAAACGCTTATTTGCTTTGCCCCCTCAAAATCACCGTCAGGATAGTTTTCAGGTGAGTTGGACGGATAGGATTTTAGCTTGCCGTTTTGGTCGTAAACCATAAAATCCTCGTAGAAAAGGGCTGCCTCCTTCATAAACGGATATGCTCTTTCACGCAAAAATTTCTCGTCTCCCGTGTAGAGATAATAGTCATAATAAATTGCACTTATCCAAGCGGATGAGCCTGTCCAATACAAAACGTGAGGTTGTATATTTTCCTTCTTACCGTTAGAGTTGTCCATAAAGAGTGGCAACAAAATACCGCGACAGCCAAAGAGGTTTTTAGCGTTTTCTCTGTAATCGTCAAAGAACCTTTCGTACAGGTTGAAAAGGGGCAATGCTGCCTCACTCAAGTTGCCGGCATATGCTTGCCAATATGCCATTTGAATGTTTTCGTTATTAAAGAAGGTACAAGCCCAGGCAGGTGAATACGCACCGTTCCACAAGCCTTGAAGGTTTGCGGGGAATTCACAACCAACAGATGAGGAAATCAATAGATATCTGCCGAAATCAGCCATTTTTTCAATAAATCTTGAGTCAACCTTACCGCCATAGCTATCAAGGAACAATTGCTCATTAGATACATTTTCGCAGTCCGCCAAGGACAGACGGGTTTTATTAAACAAAGCGGAAAAATCCTTTGCCTGCTCCTTTAACATTGTATCAAAGTCCTTTGTACAAGCATCAACCATTCCTGCCATTTTCTCGAATGGCAAGGGAGATTTATCCATATTGAAAACTAAGGTAACATCAGTTGCGTTTTCTATCTTAACATAGTCCTTTAAGGTTGCCTCGCCGCTCATACCAACCTTTGACGTTGTGTCGCTGCCACCGGAAACAATATTACCGTCAGTTTCTTTAACCTTAACTATACCTGCAAAATGTAAGCCGCCCCCTGTTTTGCTCTCGGAATAAACATATCCGTCACGGGCGTAGCTTTTAAACTCGTCACAGTAGAAATTGTCGACGTAGTCCGCCATATCGTGTCTTTCAAGGGAAATTTTAACCGAAAAGGGCTTTGTCTTTTTAAGGTTGATAACAACAGCCCTCTCCCTTTGAGATGCAAAAACGGTACGGGTACATTCTTCCCCGTTTTCCGTGTAAGAAACGATGCAAACTCCCCTTTCCATATCAAGAACGCGACTGTAATTTTCGGGTGCCGCCTCTGTTTCGAAAATCATATGTATGTCAAATGCAGGGAAAAATTTGCCCTTGTTTGACCTGAAGCCTGTCTTGCTTATAATATCGGTATAGTATGTATTGGCTTCCTTATATTTACCCGCATCCATTAGCTCACGCACTTCCTTTAAGGCATACGAAATGTCAGGGTAGCCCTTATCACATACCCAGTTATACAAGGCCTCGTGATTTATTAGTATTCTTTCGTCATATACGCAGCCGTAAACACTGGCGCCAAGAGTACCGTTACCAAGTGGGGTAGTGTCGTTCCAACACTCGGCAGGATACGCATTTATAATCTTTTTCTCCATTTTTTTGCTCCTTGAAAATAATATAGGTAAATTATATCATAATACTAAATAAAAATCAATTTATTATTGAAAAATTGTGCAATATGTGGTATCATTAATCTAACGAAATTATGTTCAGCTAAGGAGAACACTATGTTTGATATTGCAAGAGACCCTAAGGTATGGGAAAGAGTAAGAAACGACGAGGCTTTTGCCCGTCACAGACGTGAAATTAAGGAGGCTTATGACAAGGCAACAAAGATAGGGCCGAGATGCTCCACCGCTTGGTTTGTCCTCGATTACCCTAATGTAGCCGGTGGCACAGACTCCTTCCGTCTGCTCCAATCCAGCGCCCTTTTGTCCCTTATTTACCCTGAAAACGAGGAATATTACAGAATGCTCGTTGAGTGCGTTTGGGAAATTTGTAACGAATACACCTGGGCGCCTCTCGGTCACTATAACAGCTATTATGACAGAACTCCACAAGATTTCGACCCCGGTCTTATTGATATTTTTGCCGCTTCTCTTGCCTTTTCAATGGCAGAGATAAAGAGCCTTTTCAAGGACCGCTTCCCTAAGCTTTTGGTTGACAGAATTACTTACGAAATAAGACGTCATACCATAGAGCCCTTTAAGACAAGAGAGTTTTTCTGGGAAAAGCATAACAACAACTGGACCGCAGTTTGCACAGGTGCAGTTGGCGGCGTTCTTATGTATGAGGACCCTGAGGAATTTTGGCGCCAGTTCCCAAGACTTCAAGCGGCTATGCAATGCTATCTTAACAGCTATGACGATGACGGTATGTGCGTTGAGGGTACTGCTTATTGGGGCTTTGGCTTTGGCTTCTTCTCTGTTTACGCTATGCTCCTTCGCGAGTTTTCAAACGGTAAAGAGGATTGGCTTGCTAACCCAAAGGTTAAGGCTATTTCTCAGTTCATCCAAAAAATGCACCTTCAGCCAAACGTGCTTGCTATGTATAGCGACGTTAACGCAAGTGAGGGCTATTGGGTAGGCTTGCCCCATATGCTAAAGACCGTTTACGGTGACGCTATTGAAAAGCTGACAACCGACCAAGCAACCATTGTTGCTTACTGTCACTGGGCTTTTGCGGTACGTTCAACCGTTTACTATAACCCTGATTTTACATCCGACAAGCTTGAAAATGCTACCTATTATGCTGACGTTTCCAACTACTTTGTAAAGCGTACCGACAACTACGGCTTTGCGCTCAAGGGCGGCAACCATTGGGAAAGCCATAATCACCAGGACGTTGGCTCATTTATTCTTGCACGCCACAACAAGCAGGTGTTCTGCGACTTTGGTTACATAGGTCCGGGCCACCATCCGGGCTATCAAAGTAATAGAAGAAACGAATATTTCCAGCCGTCCTCATATTCACACAACCTACCGTACTTTAACGGCAAGGGCGAAGGCGGTGACTGGGAAGGCAAGGCGCGTGCGGTTTATAATGAAGAAACAGGTGTTGTTTATATGGACTTCACCAACGGCTATGACGTAAAGCGTGTACACACCACACTCAAAAAGGCGGAGCGCTTCTTCAAGCCAATGGACGACAAGATTGAAATGCACGACAAATTTGAATTCTCCGAGCCTGCGGTTATTACAGAACGCTTTGTAACAACCTACAAGCCAAGAGTTGAGGGCAACATTGCATACGTTGACGATGTGCGCGTAATTTGCGAGTGCGATGCAACCTTGAACGTGGTTGAGCAGCCGTTTATCGACCAGCTCCCCGACGAAAACGGCAATTACCACAAGATTTGCTATCTCCTTGACTACACCTTAAACGGCAACAACACCGAATTTAAGGCAACTATTGATTTCAAGGGCTAATATACCTATAAACGGGCTACCGCGGTAGCCCGTTATTTGTTTTGCAATAAACCAACAGTTGATTTTATATGTCATAATTGTATATTGAATAAGCAATTATAATGTGATACAATTATAACCAAGAAAGGGGTGGAATAGGTGACCATAGGAGAAAGAATTAAGTATTACAGAATGGAAAAGGGCATAACACAGGAGCGGCTTGCCAATGAGCTTTATATTTCCAACCAAGCAGTTTCCAAATGGGAAAGAAATGCAAGCTTGCCTGACGTTTCATTAATTGCAAAGATTGCCAGCATCCTGGGTGTTTCCTGTGATGCCCTTTTCGTTGACAGCTTAGAGGATGTAAACAAGGACATAAGCGAGCTTATAAAAAGCGCTGAAAAGCTTGACATTAGCGATACAGAGAATTTTAGATGCGCCGTTTCTTCTCTTGAAAGGGCGCTTGAAAGATATCCGAAATCCTGCTCTCTTCGACTTGCTTTAGCAGAAACCTATTTAAAAGGAATAGATTTTCTTGATTACAACGGCGCAAGCTACACAGACAGAATAATCAACCACGGTGAATATGTGCTAAATAACAGCGACGAAATGTCCGAGGTGTTTCGTTCCATACAGCTTTTATGTTATACATACAAAATCACAGGTGAGCTTGAAAAATCAAAAGAGCTGGCAGAGCAAATGCCAAGCCTTGATATATGTAAGGAGGCGCTGTTATATCATTCATTGCCCTCAGAGCAATACAAGGACGGGGTGGCAAGCTATATATTCAAGCTTCTCGACACTGCAGAAACTATGATAAACGTTCTGTTATATCCTAAAGACACAAAAGATGCAGCTAATTTAATAAACCAACTAAAAGAAATCATCAAATAAAAAAGCTATTGCGTATCTCACCACGAGAACCGCAATAGCTTTTTTATTTACAAATCCTTCACCAAATCACCAAGAAGCTTAATTTCACGGGCATAGCCGTCAATATCATTTGGAGTTTCCAAGCAAATAGGGAGATTTTTAACCACAGGGTGGGTTATAATCTTAATTATACCGTCTAAGGTTAAATTGCCCTCGCCGATTTTTTCATGCCTGTCCTTATGAGCGCCAAGGACGTTTTTGGAGTCGTTTAAATGAATGGCCTTAAGTCTGTCAAAGCCTATTATTTTGTCAAACTCGTCAAGTACTCCGTACACGTCCTCGGAGATGTTGTAACCACCGTCGTGCACGTGGCAGGTATCAAGACAAACCCCGACACGTGTGGATAATTCCACTCTTTCAATAATTTTTTGTATCTCCTCAAAGCTCTTGCCAATCTCCGTGCCCTTGCCCGCCATCGTTTCAATTAACACAATAGTTTTTTCGCTCTCGGCAAGAATTGTGTTTAAGGTGTCGGCTGTTTTTTCAATGCCAACATCAACCCCTTGGGAAACGTGACAGCCGGGGTGGAAATTGTATAGCGCATTTGGAATTTTATCAAGCAGCCTTACATCCTCTGCCATAACACGCTTTGTATAATCGCGTATTCCCTCGTCAGCCGCGCAAGGGTTAAAGGTATATGGAGCGTGGGCAATAATGGGCGCGAAATTGTTCTCCTGCATAAGCGCAACAAGTGCGTTTACATCCTCGTCTGTTGGTGGCTTAAAGGAGCCGCCACGAGGGTTTCTTGTAAAAAATTGAAAGGTATTAGCGCCAACAGACAGCGCCTCCTTACCCATATGCTCGTATCCCTTGGACACGGACAAATGGCATCCTAAATTTAACTTCATACGTTACCTCTTTTAGTCTCTGTGCAAGTAGCGGGCGAGCAAATGCTCGCCCCTACGTTTTTTATTGTCAAATCACAAAATCAAATTCGAAGTCATACATGGAAACGCTGTCGCCATCGTGACAGCCTGCTTCCTTAAGCTTGTCAATAACACCGCTTTTAAGAAGCACGCGTTGGAAGAACATCAAGGACTCTCTGTCCTCAAAGTTAACCTGACCAACAAGGTTATAGAGCCATTCGCCCTCAACAACGTATGTGCCCTTATCATCCTTAGTAATTGTTACCGCATGGTCCTCACCATCTGACAAAATTGCGTCCTCGGGAGTATACTCTGCCTCGTAAATTGTAAGAGGTGGCAATTCAAGAAGCATTTTGTCAATCTTGTCAACAAGCTCCTCTGTATTCTCGCCTGTATATGCGGAGATGTACATCAAATCCCAACCGCGCTCACGAACATAGCTTTCAAAAGCATCCACATCAACAATAGACGTATCAAGCGAATCCATCTTATTTGCCGCAATAATGCGGGGACGTGTCGCTAATTCCGGTGAAAACTTAGTTAATTCCTCGTCAATCGTTACAATATCATCTATGGGATTTCTGCCCTCGTAGCAGGAAATATCAACCACCTGAACAAGAAGCCTACATCTTTCAATGTGTCTTAAAAATGCGTGACCCAAGCCCTGTCCCTCGGACGCTCCCTCAATAAGACCCGGAATGTCTGCCATAACAAAGCCGTGACCGTCACGAACGTTGATAACGCCCAAATTGGGTGATAATGTTGTAAAGTGGTAGTCTGCTATCTTTGGCTTTGCATCACTAACTGCCGCCAAAAGCGAGGATTTACCTGCACTTGGTAAGCCTACAAGTCCAACGTCAGCAAGCATTTTAAGCTCCAAGGTAAGCTCCCATTCTTGACCCTTTGTGCCACTCTTTGCAAACATAGGGATTTGACGCGTCGGAGTTGCAAAATGCTTGTTACCCCATCCGCCTCTGCCGCCCTTGGCACAAATCCAATCCTGGCAGCTTGACATATCCTTTAAAATTTTTCCGCTTTTTTCGTCCTTAATAATTGTTCCCTCAGGCACCTTGATAATTATATCCGCACCGTTTTTTCCGTGAAATTTTGCACCTGCTCCGTCTCCACCGTTTTCAGCCACAAATTTTCTCTTGTATCTAAAGGAAAGCAAGGTGTTTGAGCCCTTGTCAATTGTAAATATTACGTTACCACCGTGGCCGCCGTCACCGCCGTCAGGTCCTCCCTTAGCAACGTACTTTTCACGTCTAAAGGATACGCAACCGTTACCTCCGTTGCCTGCCTTTACATAAATTTTAACCTTATCAATAAACATCTTTGTCTCCTTTCCCGAACATCAATCATTGTTCATCGTCTTTGTCGTATTTGGTTCTTGTTATGATTAATTCCTCGGTATTTGAAAACTCCTTCGCCTCCGCTACTTTGTTTTTTTGTTGTCTCTTAATTTGCTTTTTAATTTTTGATGTGTGAACATATTTTCTTTGCTGATTACCCGACGCGTATACCTCACGCAACGGAATATCGATGGTTGCGGTTGTTATATCAACGTAGGATACGGTTACATATTCCTCGTCCCTGTCAATCTTAATGTAAGCTAAGGACAGAGCCATTGTCATAACGAACAAAAGGAACACTCTTTTATCTGCCCACACGTCGTTAAATACAGCAAGAGTCATAAGCGCCAAAATTGAGCAAAGCCCCGCACAACCGTTTATACGTCTGTATGCGTTTTTCGCTTTTACGGAATAGGACAGGCTAACTCGCACAAACATAACCATCATTGCAAAAAACGCCACAGCTCCGATAACACCGTAGCTTGCAAGCATTTGTATAGGTAAGCTATCAAAGGTCGCTTGACCGTACGCCTCCATATTTGTCAATCCATTCAAGTTAGCACCCAAAGGATGTTCAATTACGGCAAGGAAGCTATCCTTCAAGTAAAGAAGCTCTGCTTTTATCGACACTCCCTCCAAGGGACCGTTGCTTGAAATAGCTGAAAGAGCGCTCTCGGGCAGGGTGAAATACAAAACAGGCAAGGCTATAACCACAATGAGAATTAAGTAAATTGCGACTCTTTTAAAGAAAGCGAAAATCAAAAGAGCGCCGACAAGCAATCCGAAAAGACCCATAGCAGAATCCGTCAAAACAAGAGCTGCTATCAAAATTGCCGCAAGCAAAAAGCCGACAAATCTTGAAAAATCCTTTTTTTCGGATATCATATGAACGATAGCAAAGGGGATAACAATCACCATATACTGAGCAAGGACAGTGGAATTGCCAAATGTGGATATTATCTCTCCGTCTGCAGGGAAATAGTCTCCTACCACCTCCACGCTGTTGGCAATATACCTCAGCACCGCTTGACCTATGGCAATTAAAGCAACCACCAAGGACGAGCTTGTGAATGCAACTATACTTCTTTTGAACCACACCTTAGAATAAATGAGGTTTGAGTAAAGGAAATATGCCATCAAAATTACAAAATTAATAGCAACATCCTCAAGGGATTCAAGGGGATTTGCATAATTAATTCCGCATATTGTCAACGCGATAACCGCAAGACTCACCCACAAATCGAAATATTCAAATCTAAACACGCGTTTTCCGAGCTTTGCCTTAATGACGTAGCACAAAAACGTATAGCCGACGCATCCGCAGGCAACGTATATGTTTACATACGGAACAAGCAAAACACTGATTATAGCTCCCACCTCAGGAGTGCGAATTGTACAGTAAGCAAGAACTAAGCCAATGCCCAAAAGCACTGTGCCTGCCGGGGTAATAAAGTAAGAGCCGACACCCAAGGCAGCACCGATAAAGAAGGAAAAGGTAGCAAAGCTAACTCTTGGCTTTTCTGCCGCAAGCCTAAAGTTTTCGTCATCCAAGCCCAAAAAATCAAATAAAATAAAGCTGAAAAAGCGGCTTGACAGTATATTTGACGCTATTGAGCGAGATGAAAACATAAGGGGCAAGGAGCAGGTGCTGACAGCCACGCCAAGGACAAAAAGCTCAAAGGTGATGTCAATGAACAAAATCATGTCGTTCAATGGATAAAGTCCCGCCACAACTGCACCTGTCATAAACATAGCAATACCGTAATCCCTTAACGGAATACGAAGCAAAAACTCCGTTATTTTAGGTACAACGCCTATAACCCTGTTTTTCTCTATAAATTTGGCAAAGTGCTTTTCACTCTCTCTGCCCTTCCATTTTGTTTTTCTGATAAACCTGTCGTTAGCTTCGTTATATGAGGTGAAAAATCTACCCAAAAAGCTTTTTTGCAAAATTGCCAAAAGCCACGCCATAAAGCTATCAAGCCAGGATTTCTTTTTATGTCTGTTTTCCAAGTTATCACATCCGTTTTATAGTTATTGTTTCAATTTTTTGAGTCTCTTTTGGTGAGCCAAAAGCTCGCTCCCATGCTCATTAACGAATTTTTCGTAAAGGTCAGGGCGGCGCTCTCTTGTTAGCTCAAGTGACTTTTCAAGGCGCCAAGTGTCAATATTTTCGTGATGACCTGACAAAAGCACCTGTGGTACCTCCTTACCGCCCCACACGGCAGGACGCGTATATTGAGGATATTCCAAAAGCCCGGAGGCTATGCTTTCCTTCTCATAGCACTCCCTGTCCGAAAGCACTCCGGGAACAAGTCTTGCTATTGCATCAACAATTATACATGCGGGAATTTCTCCACCCGTTAGCACATAGTCACCAACGGACAGCTCCTCATCAACAATTTCGTCAATCACGCGCTGGTCAACGCCCTCGTAGTGACCGCATAGAATCACAATATTGTCATATTCGGCAAGCTCCTTGGCAATTTCGTGATTAAAAATCCTGCCGCGCGGAGAGGCGTATATAACGTGAGTTTTTTCCCCCTCCTTATGGTTTTTGCAAACCGCCTCAAAGCAATCGCAAATCGGTTGAGTTGCCATAAGCATACCCTTGCCTCCGCCATACGGGGTATCGTCTGTCTTTTTATGCTTGTTTAAGGTATAATCCCTGATGTCGTGAGTACTGACGGTTATATGACCGTTTTGCTGTGCTCTACCTATAATACTGCTTTCAAGCACGCACTTAACAACCTCAGGAAAAAGCGTCATTACATCAAATCTCATCAGTCAAGCATTCCTTCTATTGGAGTTATAAATATTCCCTTCTCCAAGGAAATTTCCGAAACAAATTCCTTGATTGCAGGAATATAAGCGTCAGCCTTGCCTTCACGCTTGATAACGTATAAATCCTGTGCGCCTTGATTTGTAATGTCCTTTAAGATGCCGTACAAAGCACCCGTGTCAGCATCAAAAACCTCTAAGCCGATAAGGTCCGCTATGAAGAAATCGCCCTCACCCCTCAATATATCGTTTCTGTGTGCGTAAACATAGGTCATTCTGAGTCGGGTAACCTCCTCAGGAGTATCAATACCCTCAAGGTACACGATTGCAGAATTCTTATAAGGAGAGCATTTCTTCACTCTCATAGCTTTATATTCATCGCCGCTCTTAAAATATAAGGTCTTGATGCCCTCAAAAACCTCATAGCTGTCGCATAGAATATTTATTATCATCGCACCGCTTATACCGTGTGCTCTTGTAATTTGACCGCACTCCAAATATTCGTTAATCATAAGTTCACCCGTAAACATAAAATTCCAATATACATTCTATCACAATTTATGAAAAATATCAAGTCTAATTATTTGTTTAAATAAAAATAAAAAAAACTCTTGACAAAAGAAATCTTTTGTGGTAGAATGTTGTCACCTCGCATATGGGGTTCTTTTTTTGCGCCGCAAAATCTGAATATCCATAGTTAAATCGAGGGAGGTATGGTGCGTTTCCACGCACATTTCAATGGGCTTGTCCCAAATTATAATTAGGAGGTACCGAAAAAATGGCAAAAAACGAAGCAAGAGTTAAGGTTACTCTCGTTTGTACAGAGTGCAAGCAACGTAACTACGACACAAAGAAAAACAAGAAGAACGACCCTGATCGACTTGAAATGAACAAGTTCTGTCGTTTCTGTCGTAAGCACACCTTGCACAAGGAATCAAAGTAAGGAGAAGGACAATGGCTGAAAAGGAAAACAAGAACGTTTCTGCTAAGGCAGAGGCTAAGGCTAACAAGAAACCCGGCTTATTCTCAAGATTAGGCAAGTGGTTCAAGAGCGTTAAAAGCGAGTTTAAGAAAATCACCTGGTCTTCCCGTAAATCCACACTTAAAAATTTCGGCATAGTTATGGCAATCGTTGTGGCATCTGCTCTCGTTATCGGTTTAGTTGACTTGGGCTTAGGCGCAATTCTCGACCTGCTTTATAAGGTTGTTTAATTGAGGTGCTAAGATGAGTGATTTTAACGAGCTTAATGTCGGACCTAAATGGTATGTAGCCCATACTTACACAGGCTACGAAAATAAGGTTAAAGCCGCTATCGAAAGAGCGGTTGAAAACAGAAACCTTTCACATCTCATTTTTGACGTGAAAATTCCTGTTACCACTTCCGTTCAAATCGACTCTAAGGGCAGAGAGAAAATCGTTGAAGAAAAGATTTTCCCCGCATACGTCTTCGTAAAAATGGTTATGAATGACGAAAGCTGGCATATTGTCAGAAACATAAGCGGTGTTACAGGCTTCGTTGGTCCCGGATCACGTCCTGTTCCGCTATCAGACGAGGAGGCTATGTCAATCGAGGTTGAGGCTAAGGTTGAGATGGATACCTTCCAAATCGGCGATGAGGTTGAAATCATCGACGGATTCCTTACAGGTCACTCAGGTAAGATTAGTGAAATCGGTGAAACCGAGATTACTGTTATCGTTACCACCATTGGTCGTGAAATGCCTGTAAGCCTTGACGCAAAAAGCGTTAAGAAAAAATAATTTGGCTAAATAGCGACAGCCTTTTAGTCGCTAAATTTGTGGGAGAAGGAAAAAACTTTTCAATTCCTTCGTACAGTACCACACACAAATAAAGTGGGAGAAAGAAAATATTTCTTAATTCTTTCGTACAGTACCACTAAGGAGGATTTTATTATGGCAAAGAAAATTCAAGGCTATATCAAGCTTCAGATTCCTGCCGGCAAGGCAACACCACAACCACCTATCGGTCCAGCTCTTGGTCAGTACGGTGTTTCAATTCCTAACTTCACAAAGGAATTCAATGAAAGAACAAAGAATGACATCGGTTACATCATCCCTGTTGTAATTACAGTTTATGCTGACCGTTCATTCACATTTATTACAAAGACACCACCGGCTCCAGTTCTTATCAAGAAGGCTGCCGGTATCGAAACAGCTTCTGCAACTCCTAACAAGACAAAGGTTGCAAAGCTCACAAAGGAACAGGTTACAAAGATTGCTGAAACAAAGATGCCTGACTTGAACGCAGGTTCTTTGGAAGCAGCTATCAGCATGATCAAGGGTACTGCTCGTTCTATGGGCATTACCGTTGAGGACTAATTAGAGGAGGATATTTGAGATGAAAATGGGAAAGAAATACATCGCAAGTGCAGAGCTTATCGAAGCTTCCAAACTCTATGATCCAGCTGATGCTATGAAGCTTGTTTGCGAAACATCTAAGGCTAAATTTGATGAAACAATTGAAGTTCACGTTCGTCTTGGCGTTGACTCCCGTCACGCTGACCAACAGGTAAGAGGCGCTGTTGTTCTTCCACACGGTACAGGTAAGACAGTTCGTACACTTGTATTCGCTAAGGGTGACAAGGCTAAGGCTGCTCAGGATGCAGGTGCTGACTACGTTGGTGACGTTGATTATGTTGAAAAGATTACAAAGGAAAACTGGTTCGAGTTCGACGTTGTAATTGCAACTCCTGACATGATGGGTGTTATCGGCCGTCACGGTAAGGTTCACGGTCCTAAGGGACTTATGCCTAACCCTAAGGCTGGTACAGTTTCAATGGATACTGCTAAGGCTGTTACAGAGGCTAAGGCAGGTAAGATTGAGTACCGTCTTGACAAGACAAACATCATCCACTGTCCAATCGGTAAGGCTTCCTTCGGTGCTGAAAAGCTTGAGGAGAACTTCTCCACATTGCTCGGCGCTATCATTAAGGCTAAGCCAGCCGCTGCTAAGGGTCAGTACATTAAGAGCTGCACAGTAGCTTCCACAATGGGCCCTGGTATCAAGGTTAACGGCGCAAAGCTCGGCTAATTGGACTGCTGCAACAGGCACAGACCAAAACAGACGTGTTTTTATAAAATGTTTGTTAGTTGAGTGTTTTAAGCAACTTAATAATGTTGAGAGCTTGCTTTTTTGCAAGTTCTCTTCTTTTTATGTCTGTTTTTAGAAGTGACCACGCCCTCTGCCGTACCGAGTACGCCTAGCCCATTCATCATAAAAAAACAGACTAAGTCAGCTTTTGGACTTAGTCTGTTTAATATTTAGTTAGTCACCTTTGCCGGGAAGGATGCCTCCGTGCTTCCAAATCTTGAGTAAGTTGTTTTCATATTTGTTACAACCAGCTTGTACATATCAGTTTCGTTCGTGTACTCCTCGTTAAAAACAGTTTCAGTGCGTTTCTCGGAAATTTCAAGAGATTCATTAACGTACTTAATTTCATACTCTTTTCTCAGGAACTCGTCAGACTCATAAATTTCATTATAATATTTGTAATGGTCTTCCGTTACCTTCTCTGCCATATCAAGAATGTGTCTGTAATTAAAAAGCATTTGTGTGCGAGAATATTGGCTGAACATTTCCATATACTTCACTACATATTGGTCCTTGTTCAAATTCGTTTTTTCAAAGCCCTTATTTTCTTCACTGAACTTCCAATCGTGAGCAAAAACGTATTTGTTCTGTGCATCGTCACAATACAAATAATACTCGTCGTAGGTTTCGTTACCCCTTAATGAAACGTGCATTGTTCCATTATCCACCTTTAAGATTAAGGTGCTTACATCCTTAATCTCATAGGTCATAGTATAGTTATTACCCGTCATTGCATCGTCCATCATTGCCTCTATGTTCGTGCTGGAAATATCGTCAACGCTTATAATCATATCGCATGACGTCAAAGCAAAGGACAAAGCAAGCATCACAACCGCTACGGAAAGCGTAATCAATCTTTTTAAATTCATCATAATCTCGCCCTCCTTATTTCGTTGCTACCTTTTGAGTTAGAACCTTTTCGGGAATTTCAACAGCGGTTGAGCCAATATCGGAAATCTCCGCCACATTTTTTCCCTTTGTGCAGGTAATAACCCCATTTGCATCCGCTATCTTATAGTCCTGAACAGAATATGCTCCATTTTCATCAGCCACAAGCTTGTCACTAACCTGTAAAAAGCCTGTCAAAAGCTTTGAAAGCACAGCCACCTCAGATGTCATAATCTCGTGATAATCTATATATTTTTCCGAATCAATTCTTATCTTTGAAACCTGACCCTTAGGTCCCACTTCACTGTAAAAATAAGCCTTTGCTTCCTTATCATAGTATAAATACTTTGATACACTGCCGTTTGTGAAATACAAGGTAGCATCATCCTTCTTCACCTCAAGCTTGCCCGATTTGAAGGTATAATTTTCAGAGGTCAAGAAGCCTTCGATTGAGCCTGTTGTACCGCAAGCGCTAAGAGCAACCAAGGCAACCAGCGTTGACAGCAAAAGGACAAGCGCAGCCCCTCTATTCAAGATTTTTTTCATAAAAAGCTCTCCTTTTTTATTATATATTGAAATTATATCACACATTTTAATAAAAGTCAATTATATACAAAAAAAGAAGCGCTCACTTTGAACGCCTCTCTTTATCAAATATATTAATTTATAATAAGAATGTATTCGTAAACGTCTTGACCGCCATTTACAATATAAACCTCTTGGTTAGGATAATTCTCTGCGATTTTGCTCTCAAGCTCTGCTATCTTGTCCTCGGAAGCGGATTTGCCGCAAACAAGAATACAAGCGCAATAGTCACCAAAATTAAGCTTATCAAGGGTATTCATTACTGCTTCCCCTGAGGTTTTATCGGCAGTCATTATCTTTTTACCAACGATACCGATATAGTCGTCCTTTTTAACATCAACGCCATTCATATTGGTATCTCTTACCGCATAGGTAATCTCTGCGGTAACAACCTCCTGCATAGCCTCGTTAAGCTGTGCAACGGTTTCATCCAAATCCATTGAAACATCAAGCATAGACAAGGAAGCATAGCCCTGTCCTATTGTTTTACTCTCAATAACAATAACCCTTGAGCCTTCATAAAGCTCTGCCGCCTGCTTTGCCGCCATAACTATATTACCGTTATTTGGGAACACAAAAATTGTGTCTGCGTTAACCTCGTCAAATGCCTCCAAGAAATCCTCGGCTGAAGGGTTCATGCTTTGACCGCCGTCAACGATATAGTCTGCGCCAAGCTCAGTAAACATATCCTTAACGCCCTGACCCTGTGCAACAGTTACAACACCCACGGATTTACGCGGTTTCTTAGGCTTTTGCATCTTTTCAGCCTTTTCTTCCTTAATGGTGTTATTGTGCTGAAGAGACATATTCTCAATTTTAACCTTCAAATACTCACCGTACTGCTGCAAGAACTCAAGCACCTTATAAGGTGTCATTGTGTGAACGTGGATTTTAACAACGCTGCCACTCTTAACAACAACCATAGAGTCACCGATTGTGCCGAGATAGTCAACAATTACACTCTCGGAGAACGCATTAACATCTCCAACCTTGGCTGTTTGAAGTCTTAACAAAACCTCTGTACAGTAGCCAAAGGTAAGCTCACTATTTTCGTCAAAGGCATCCAAGTCAAGCTCTTCTGCTTGCCGTTCTCTTTGCACCAAGGCTTCGCCTATTTCCTTGCCGAGCATACCCATCTTCATACCCTCAATTATGTAAACAAGACCCGCTCCGCCAGAGTCAACTACGCCTGCTTCCTTCAAAACAGGAAGAAGGTCGGGAGTGCGTTCCAAGGAGCTTTTTGCCTCGTCCAAGAAAGCATCGAGAAAAGCAAGAGGCGTTGCAGCATCACATTCACAAGCAACCTCCGTAGCCTCACGAATAACGGTCAAAATAGTACCCTCAGTAGGAGTCATAACAGATTTGTACGCTTGCTCAACACCCTTTTTAAACGCCTTTTTAAGGCGATTAACATCTGCCTCCTGTACCTTAGAGAAGCCTCTTGTAATTCCATCGAAGAACTGTGACAAAATAACACCTGAGTTTCCTCTTGCAGAAAGAAGCATAGCGTTTGAAATCTTCTTGGAAAGCGCGCTCAAATCCTCCTCTTGACTATCTTGAAGCTTAGCGCCGCCCATCATAGTCAAAAGCATATTTTCGCCCGTGTCACCGTCAGGGATAGGAAATACGTTTAAATCGTTAATTTCCTGTACGTGCTCCTTTAGATTTACAGCACCGCCGGCTATCATTTTAGCATAGCACTGGGCACTAATCTTTTCGTTATTTTCTATCATTTTACATCTCCAACTCTAAATGTAACCTCGTTGCCACGAGCATAAAGACCAATAGTGTCAGGTCCTACTGAGCCGCCAACGATTGGACCGATAAATCCAACAACAACATCCTTACAGTTGATTTGCTCCTTAACCATGTTTACCATCATATCAACCTCTTCCTTTGAGCAGTCGGTATGAACAACGTAAACTGTTTCGTTTTCAGGGTTAACCATAGCCGCCTTCATCAAAGCAACAACCTCACTAAAGGAGTTTTGTCTGCCCTTAACCTTCTTGTAAGCGGTCTGCTCACCGTCCGCATCAGAAATGATGATTGGCTTAACACCCAAAAGGTTGCCAAAGAATGCCGCAGGGCCCTTAACTCTGCCCGCTCTTTTGAGGGTAGTAAGAGAGTGAACTGTTACAAACTGATTTATCTTCTTGCGGTTAGCGCAAACGTAGTCAACAATTTCCTCAACTGTGTTGCCGGACTTTGCCATATTTGCAGCCTCCATAACGAGCATTGCAATACCAAGGCTGGAGTTACGGGAGTCAACACACTCAATCTTAGCTCCCTCGTTCTCCTCCATAATCTTCTTTGCTACAACAGCACCCGTGTTAACAGAGCTTGACTGCTTTAAGGAGCAGCCTATGTAAACGATGTCATAGCCTTCCTTTACATACTTTGTGAATACGTTAGTAAACTCCTCCATGCTAACTTGAGCAGTGGTTACTCTGCCGCCCTTACGCATATAATCGTAGAAAGCGTGAACCTCCTCAGCATTCCAGGTTGTAAGTGCGGGGTACTCAACACCGTCACGGATAGTGGTCATTTTAACATAGTCAACATCATATGCTTCAAGCATTTCCTTTGTCATATCTGCGCAAGAGTCTGCAATAATCTTAATTTTTCTCATTTTTCTGCCTCCAAATTACAAATATTTTATTCACGCTAACATTATATACGCGCAAAATAAATTAATTCTAAAACATTTATGAACAATTTGTTACATATGAAAAGAAAGGCTCAAAATTGAGCCTTCATTTTTTTGATAATAAATAATTATCTCTTTGAGAATTGTGGTAGCAAAGTTAAAAATGATTGAGTATCATTTTTAACGAGTGAAACCGCCCAAAGCAAGGAGAGTGCCAAGCTGAGTGTATCGAAGCGACGGCAATCGACTATGCGACGGTGGCGGAGTCCCGACGAGCGCGAGGAGTGCTCCACAGTATAACAAAAGGCACACACATGGTGTACCTTTTGAATATTGATAATAAATAATTATCTCTTTGAGAATTGTGGAGCGCGACGAGCAGCCTTCAAGCCGTACTTCTTTCTCTCCTTCATACGTGGATCACGTGTGAGAAGACCTGCAGCCTTGAGAGCGCCTCTTGTTGTTTCGTCAGCTACGAGCAAAGCTCTTGCAATACCGTGACGGATAGCGCCTGCCTGACCGGAGATACCACCGCCTACAACGTTAGCAACAACGTCGTACTTGCCCATTGTTTCGGTAACACCGAAGGGCTGGTTCATAATGAGCTTGAGAGTTTCAAGACCGAAGTATTGGTCAACGTCTCTGCCATTGATAGTGATAGCGCCTGTACCTGGGTAAAGACGAACACGAGCAACGGACTTCTTTCTTCTACCTGTACCGTAGAAATATGGTTTAGCACTTGTATACATTATTCTGTCCTTCCTTTCCCAATTACTTTACTTCAACTTCAACAGGCTTCTGAGCTGCCTGGTTGTGTGTTGCACCGGCATAAACCTTAAGTCTTGTGATAGACTTGTCGCCGATGTGGTTGTGTGGAAGCATACCCTTTACTGCAAGCTCCATAGCGAGCTCAGGACGGGTTGCCATAAGTGTCTTGTACTGAACTTCCTTAAGACCACCGATGTAACCGGAGTGACGACGGTAGTACTTCTGCTCAAGCTTCTTACCTGTAAGAATAGCCTTGGAAGCGTTGATGATGATAACGAATTCGCCACAGTCAGCGTGTGGTGTGAATTCAGGACGGTGCTTACCTCTTAAAATGTTAGCAGCAGCAACAGCTGTCTTACCGAGAGGCTTGTTAGCAGCGTCAATAACATACCATTTACGTTCAATGGTGTTGTTTGCCATAAATGTTGACATTTTGTTTTCCTCCAATAAATATAGTAGTTTGGCATTTCGCCATTTCTTTATTGCTCGATTATTATAACACTCAACCACTGCATTGTCAATAGATTTTTTCAAAAAAATTCTTTCATTTCGATTTTAAAAGGGGTTTTCTCTTGTTTTCTCGTTTTTTCTCTCTTTACCTCTTATTTTCTCAATAAAAATTTTTACTTTTTATGCAAAAAAATTGGTGCCTTCTTGACTGTTACGCCAAGAAAGCACCAAATATTGTATGAAGCTATTTCGCGGATAGATAAGAATATGAAATACCTACCGCATTGTCCTTAATCTCTCCGTTTTCTATATAAGAGATTGACTTGCCATTTGAAATATATGCGCAGAATATCATATTTTTATTTTCGCTGCTTTCAGAAATACCGCACACTTTAATTTCAAAGTAGCCAACACCGTTATAATTGGTTTTGCCAATAATAGCGTTTTTCTCAGCCACAACAGCTCCCTTTTCAAGCTTCAACGGTTGCTTTGTTTCACCGGATGCGTTACCCATTGCTACGACACCAAAGGTAAAGCTTGGCTCTACATCCAAATAATCCACATAAGCATCGTGGTTGACAATGAAGCCCTGTGTCATTGATGGCTTATCTAAGAATGTGGAAACAGAGTATCCGCAGCTTTCAAATATCGGATTAGCCACCTCAACATAGTTACCCTCTTCATTTAAGCATCTTTCACAATCATATTTTCCAACACCTGCTGCAAGATAACCGTTTTCATACTCAATGGTTATAAGCGCACCCTTCAAGTGTCCAAGAGGCTCAATCGGGGAAATAAGATAAGTATCAACACGTGCAGGCTGTGTATCTTCCTTAATGTTATGCTTATTTTCATAAACATTGATATTTAGAGTTTCACCTCTGTACAAAATACCGCAATCACAGCCGTCTCCCATCCATGTTGTACCGCCCGCCAAGGTACAGGTCGGCTCAACATTAGGACCCACCTTAAGGGCGTGAGGAATGCCGAGTATAACAGTAAAGCCCTTGTTGCCATTTTGGTCAGTACAGCTTCTGAACACCTCGTTATTTGTACCGATGTCCTTTGTTACTGTGTACAAAATAATACCGTCGCACTCGTTAAAGGTTCCTCTTGGGAATACCATATCGGTTGAGTGGTTATATACAACAATCGGAGATGAAAAATCGGAGCAGCCCATATATTCAAAGAACCATTCCTCGGTCTGGTCGTCCTTAAACTTAACGCCATCCATAAGTACAAGCTTTTCAAGGTCCTTTAAGCGCTTGAATGGGTAGTTATCAAGCTGGAAGCTTTTACCAAGATATAAATACTTTGTTCTTGTACAGTCTTGGAACGCCTCAACTCCTGTAAAGGTTACATCAATATCATCCTCAAATACAATACTTTCAAAGGCATTAGCATAAAACGCTCTCTTACCGATTGAAAATGCAGACGTATTTGAGAACACTATTGGATTTTCCGCACGACAGTTGTTAAAGGCAAACTCACCGATACTGTAAGTAGAATTTTCGCCAAAAGCGATATACTTCACTGTTTTACAATCGTTTAAAAATTGTGAAGCAATAGTAGCGTTTACGTTTGATGCGCCAAAATCAACCCTTTCCATAGCCGTGCCTCCATAGAAGCATCTGTAACCAAAGGTATAGGTTGAGCCTTCACCAAGCTTAAGCTCGGTAATAGCAGACTTTCTAAACGTCTCTCTGCCAATATCATATGTGCCGTTTTCTCCGCTGATGTCCAAAACAGCAAGCGTTGTCTTATCAGCAAAGGTGTAATCTTTAATTGTAAGGCTTATGTTGTTTGCACTTGCATCGATTGATGTAAGCGTATTAACGGATTGGAAGCTATTATTTTCAAACACATAGGTTGAGCCCTCGCCAAGAGTAATTGACTCAACTATTGAATTTCTAAAGCTTTCGCTCTTAAATGTGTAATTGCCGTTTTTACCGTTAATCAACAGATTCTTAAAGGTGCTTCTACCAAAGGACCAGTTTGATGTAGTAAGGGTAATTCCATCTGCGCTTGCATCAAGAGTTTCAATCAAAGAGCCCTCAAAGCAGTTGCCAATCTCATACGTGGAATTTTCACCGAGTATCAATTCCTTTACCTTTGTCTTATAGAAAGAGTGACCATTAAACTTATAGGTGGAATTTTTACCGTTGACCAATAGCTCTTCAAGTCCGCCCTTGTCTCTAAACGCCTCACTATCAAAGGTAACAATAATGTTATCTGCGCTTGCGTCAACAGTCTTAAATGTGGCTTTATTGTCTGTTCCGTTTATACAATAGCTCTTAAACACATACTCGGAATTCGGCGCTAACGTTAATGAAGTTATAGAAGCGTCGTTAAGAGATTCCTTACTTATTAAGTAATAAGAGTTTTCACCGAACTTTATTGTTGTAAGCTCACAGAATTTCTTGTTGCTCTGCCAGCAGTGGAATGCGGCGCCGTTCAACGTAACGTTCATATTTCCTGCGCTCATATCAAGCTCTGTAAGCTTTTCATTAATGAATGCGCGGTTGTTAATTACGTAAGTACTGTTTGCAGTAAGCACCACCTTTGGAATTGGGCAGTACAAGAACGTATAGTTTCCAATATCATAATTTGAATTTTCACCAAAGGTTACACTTGTAAGATTCGAGCAATTTTCAAATGTGCTTTGTGCGAACGTAAAATCAAAATTATCAGGGAAAACAAGCTCCGTCATATCGTTTCCGTAGAAGGACTGTGTACCTGTGAAAATATATTCACTTGATGTCAAAAATTCAAGAGATTCAATCGCGCAATTATAGAAGGTTTTAGAACCGAAATCATATGTGGCATTTTCGCCGAATATCACATTTTTAACAGTTTCTCTACCCTCAAAGCAAGCAGACACAAACTTAACGCTATGGTTACCTGCGCTCATATCAATGGTGGAAAGGATATTGGTTTTTCGTTGCTCATTATTCGGTGAATACCAAGAGCAGCTTGCACCAAAGATAACGTTTGTATTCTTTCCAACAACGATTTTTTCAATTCTTCTAAGGTTACCTATATTCAATATATTAACCGTTGCATTTTCAGCAATTGTCAAGTTAGCCACACCGTACTCTGCATTTTCAAACTTTTCATAGTTTTGAACAGCTATATTAAAGTACAAAATACCCTGTGGAATTGTAATGCCGTAAATGTTACGAACATTATTTTCGCCAAAGGCCTTAATAGCGGAAACAGAATAAATCAAATCCTCGCCAGAGCCCGTTGTTGAAAACTCAAATATTTCACTTGCCTTAACGGTAACATCCTCAAAGGTACCGTCATCGTGTCTTAATGTCACCGATACATCAAAATTACTTGGGTCAACGGTATATGCTCTAACTGCACTTTCGCCACAATCCGAGCAGATATAGGTTTTTGAACCACGAGCATTAAGGGTTGCCTCTACATGCTCCACAAGCTCATAGCTATGTCCCACCTTTTCGCCCCATGCGAAGTGTGCGTTGTATCCGCAGGCAGAGCAGAAATAATCCGCATAAGCCGCATGCTGACAGTTAGCCTCCACAGGCTCGCCTGTAAAGCTATGCTCACAATCGGCAGGAACAACCGTTTGAAGTGTCTTGCCGTCTGCCTCAAAGCTGTAAAGCTTTTTATCAAGAGAATATTCAGCGTTAGTGAACAAAATAGAATTTAAGCCGAAGTCAAAGGAGAAGTCATCGGTTTTCACGTCGTAAACTACCGTCGTAGTTTCTGTGCCATCCTCTGCCTTTTCAGTAACCTCTCTGCCCTCATACACGTTAATTGCAGTTAATACAGTACCGTCCTCATTTTTTGATACGTCATATTTGTAAGTCACGCTTAAGCTCTTAAACAAATCGGTTACTGTTAAAGTACCAAGCTGACCTTCACTGTATTTTGAGAACACAAATCTATATCCTACTCTTGTGTGGTAAGGCACATAGTATGTTGAATCATTATCGTGCTTCAAAATACCGTTACCGCCAACGTGCATCATAGACACATAGTCCTCTGTCAAATAATCCGCAATAGCAGGCACTGCATTGTCAGGCAAAATAAAGGAGCCGCCGTCTATCTTAATCTTATCCTTAGTTTTGTCATTTAGTTCAACAGGAGTGTAGGTAACGTTGCCTACCTTGTATTCCTCTGTGTAATCGCTTGTCCAAAATTGACGTGTTGCCGCCTCGGCAGGCAAATAGAATGTACCGCCGTAAATTCTTAGTTCAAAGCCCTGGTTATTAAAGGTATACGTAGTGTTGTCTTTTCTGCAATTATCCCTAAACATTGAAGGACCGTTAATTGTAACAACCGCAGTATCAAAAATTTCATTGAGTGAATTTCGGTTTCCACTAACTATACAGTTAACCAAGCCATAAACGTTTATGGTGCCATATACTCTTAGCCAAGGATAATGGGTATGATAGTTGTCCCAGTCCTGTGATAGCCAAAAATCAGGGGCGTTAACTACAACGTCGCGTCCGATTACGGTCTTAGAAACGTATCCGTTGTATCCGTGGCTCCTGTTTTGGAACACGTAATATTCTCCCACCTTTCCATCGGTAGAGGTAATGTTCATAGTACCGGTTCCGTATACATGGTTACCTGAACGGAAAGTACCCATAATATCGCCATTTCTGGTAATATTCATCGTAAATCCGTTAAGAACAAGAACAGACTGCCCCTGGTCCCAAACACTTATATGCTCAGTTGTTGTAATGTCAGTCATAAGTATTGCGCAGCCGCTTTCCTTAGTCATAGCGAAGTTAAGCTCAGACATTGTGTATACTTCCTTCGCAACGCATCTGAAGAGCTTTGTATCCTTATCAAAGGAAACCTCCTCGCCCGCCTTGTAGGTGCGGCCGTCCTCGGTGTACCACACAAGCTGGAAGCCCTCTTCGTTTACATATGAAGCATTAGCAGTTGTGGGAAGTGTAAACCTCTCTCCTATGCCAACTATTTGCTTACCGTTTTCATATGCTACTGTATCAAGATCCCTGGTATCGCTTGTTGTCTCTTGAGTTTTCATATACGAAATGGTAATCGTCGCAGCATCTGTCCCCTCCCCGTCTATTGCCAATACAACGAAGGTAATCGTCACCAAGCAAAGACAAGCAAGAGCAAAAACCACAAACAGGTTAATTTTCCTTTTCATTTGTTATTTCTCCTTTTCACTTTTATAATATAATATTATCATAAATCAACACAGCAGTCAATAGCATATTAGTCATATTTCATAATTTTGATGGAATAGCTATGCTTTTTGTGTACAAAAACGACAAAATGCAAGCCACTTTGGTTAAGCAGCTTGCATTTTCTGTTTAAATTATTTCAAGAAAACCTCGATAACAGGAACTATCATATCGGGGATTTGCTGTGGAATCTTGAAGGCTACCAAGCCCTTCTTTGAAGTACGCCCCTCACTGAAGTGAGCTACCTCATCAATGGTGTAAAGGATTTCGCTTCCGTCGTGTAAGAACTGAGCATAGTCAATCTTGTCAGCCAAGCCCTCAAACTCTAAGAATGCATATGGATATTCTACCAAGTGAATATAAAGTCTCTTGCCGTCCTCGCTTTGTGTCAAGCGTGTGCCACGAGGTGCTTTAAATTCAGGCTCCGCCATTGTGCAGTTATAAATAGAGCGCGAGTTTACTCTCATCCAGTCAGCATAAACCTTAAGGGCCTTTTCCGCGCGATAGTCAAAATATCCGCGAGCTGTCGGGCCAACGTTCATCAAAAGATTACCGCCTATGCAAACTGTATTTACAAGCATTTCAATAAGCATCTTTGGTGACTTCCAGCTTGTTTCGTCACGGAAGTAACCCCAAGAGCCGGAAAATGTCTGACAAGCCTCCCACGTTACAAGCTCCCCTGACTCTGCGTGTCTTACCCATTCAAGCATTTGATACTGCTCAGGTGTCCACAAATCCTGCTCCAGGTCAGAACGGTTATCAATAATAATACCGGGCTGAAGCTCTCTTGCCAAGGCAATAAGCTTTTCGGACTCCCAATCGTCCTTGCCCTTACCCTTCATCCAAGCAGGGAAGTTAGGGTCAGCATTAGGATATGAGAAGTCAAACCACAAAATATCAATCTTACCGTAGTTGGTAAGAAGCTCTGTTACTTGGTTACGCATATACTCTGCGTATTTCTTCATATCTCTGCCTTGGTTTTGCTGCTCTGCATCCTTATCGTTTCTGCGTGGGTGAATAGCATCGATTGTAAAATCGGGGTGGTGCCAGTCAATCAAGGAATAGTAAAAGCCTACCTTAATGCCCTCAGCTCTGAAGGCATCAACATACTCTCTTACAAGGTCGCGCCCTGCCTGAGTGTTGGTGCATTTATAATCTGTGTATTTGGTGTCGAACATACAAAAGCCCTCGTGGTGCTTTGTTGTCAAAACCGCATACTTCATTCCTGCCGCCTTTGCCTGTCTTGCCCAATCCTTTGGGTCGTAAAGGTCAGGGTTGAAATATTTGAAATACTTATCGTACTTTTCGTCTGTAATACACTCAATGTGCTTAATCCACTCGTTTCTTGCAGGCATTGCATAAAGTCCCCAGTGGATAAACATACCAAAGCGGTCCTTTCTGAACCATTCGGTATCTCCCGGTGTTTTTCTTGTTACGTAGCTTGACATAGCTTTGTCCTCTCTTTAAAATAGTTTTTTGTTTAATATTTTTGCGCTTTTTACAAGCGGCTTTATCTTAATCATTTCCTTGCCTGCGCAAAGTGGATACATACCAAGGGTAGATAAAATGTACCACGCAGACATACTGCCGTTATCCTCGTCCCCGGGGTAGCCCTCTTTCCAAGAGAATAACTCACAGGCTTTTTCGACCCAATATTCTGCCTTTTTTCTCTCGCCTAAATATGCGTACAAATAAGGCAAATGGAAGGATGGCTGATTTGATATGGCAAACTGACCAAGGTCCACCATAGCCATTTCCGACATTTCGTGTATCTCTCCCCCATAGCCAAACACACGGAAGGTGGGCGGAGTATCAAAAATCTCGTCTAATTTTTGTATCAGCTTGTCGGTGCCACCGTACAGGCTACAAAGTCCCTCTATATCGTGGGGCACAAAGTGGGAATTTTGGTATGCGGAGCCTTCTGTGTAATCTCCGCCCCAGCTTGTAGGGTCAAATGGTTCTTTAAACTTGCCCCTTATATCCTTGCCGCGCATAAAGCCTGTTTCCTTATCAAAAAGGTTTTTATAATTTTTCGCACGCTCTCTGTATTTAGCCTCTATTGCGGTCTTTCCAAGAGCCTTGGCTATCTCAGCAATGCACCAATCTCCGTATGCGGCATCAAGGGTTAAATTGACGCTTTCTCCGTACAAATCACAGGGGACGTATCCGTATTTTTCATATTCAAGGACACCGTCTCTGCCAAAGCGCTTCTCTTTTCCCTTCACGTTTGCGTGATGTAGCATACCCTCAAGCGCCTTTTCCCAAAGCGCGCTTGAACCAACACCGTTATATACCGCATCCAAAACCACAGGGTCGATAAGAGTGCTTGGCATACAGCCAACCTCGTCAATACAGTGCCAACGGGGTAAATATCCGCTATCCATATATACATTGACAAAGCTCTCAAGCATTTCTCCGTACTCTTCCCTTGCAATCAGTGAGAACAAAGGGAACTGCGTACGTGCAGTATCCCAAAAGCCCGTATCTGTGTACATAACTCCCTCTTTGACTTTGCCATCCACAGGAGAATAATAGACACGCTCTCCGCTTTTTTCTATTTCATAAGCCTTATGAGGAAACAAAAAGCAACGGTACATACAGGAATAAAAGGTCTTTTTTTGCTCCTCATTTTCCGTGTCAATTTCTATCCGCGAAAGCTTTTCTTCCCAGGCTCTTTCGCCATCTTTTTTTATTTCTTCAAAGGACTTTTCACCACATTCACGCTCAACTGTTGCCTCTGCCATTTCAAAGCTGATATAGGAAAGACCCATTTTTGCTTCCACAGTCTGCTTATTAAGAGCTATATGTATGTAGCCCTCACCTTGATAGGAGCCATCAAAATCAACCGCTCCATCCTCAAATTTAACAACAAGATATGCTTTGAAATTCTTAGCCGTACCTCTTGGCTGGGCGTCGTTTGTAGCATAGAGCGTATTTTTTTCTTTATCAAGAAAATAGGTATAATTGCCATCCACCGCCAAGAACGAAAGATAGCTTTTTCTTTCATCAAGAAGATGAAGCCTAATGGCACAGCCACGCTCCGTAGGTGTCAGCTCAAACACTGAATTAGAACGCAAAAATCCAATTTTCAGATAGTTTGGGGACAGAACAGCATCTTTTTTTCTGAAGCTTGAAAAGGAACGCTCCGCAGTATCTGCAACAACGTCGTTTTGCACTGTCATTAAAAACGTGCCATAATCCCCAATCCAGGGGCTTGGTTGGTGTGTCAGGCGCACGCCCTGCAAGTAAGGCACACCCGGGTTATAAAACCATCCCTCCTGACCCTTTATTCTATCCGTCTGAGGGCAGAATGAGGCCATACCAAAGGGTAGCTGTGTCAAGGGCAATGTGTTACCGCGTGAATAACGCATAACCGAGTTAGTACCCATTTCTATATTAACATAAGGAAGATACATTTTTGCCTCCATAGTCGCTTTTAACAAGAATACCATAATTACGAAAATTTATCAATAGTTTTTGTTGTATTTTAACAAATTTTATGATAAAATTAAGAAAAAACAAGGAGATTTATATGATTACCTTTAACAAAGAAAAGGGCAAGGATTTTGTTGTCCTGAATTTATCGGATTTTCAGCTTTCCCCCGGTGAGTGGGAGCTTACCCATAAAAACGGTGCTATTATTGATTACACCTTGAAGCAGCTATACGAAAAAGTAAAGCCCGACTTAGTGACCTTAAGCGGTGACCTTGCTTGGTGCGGAGACTACGCCGCCCTTGATATAATGGCAACAAAGCTTGATATCTTTGGCGTGCCTTATGCGGTTGTTTGGGGCAACCACGACCAGGACGGTGGTGCTGAAAAGCTGATTGAAAGCGAAAATACACTCAGAAAGCACCCACTTTTCGTTTACGAAAGAGGACCCGCGGAGCTTGGCTACGGTAACTACGTTATTGCTATAAAAGAGGATGACAAAATAGTTGAAGCTCTTATTATGATGGACAGCCACGACCACGCCCATTGCTATGACAGTGAGGGCAAGGAAATTTTCGCTTGGGGCACAACTCCTGCCTGGGGCAAGCTCTACCCCGAGCAAATTGAATGGTACAGGGAGCAGGTAGCCACTCTAAAGGCTACGGGCTGTGACCGTTCTTCTATAATTATGCACATTCCCTGCTTTGCATACCGCGAGGCGTTTGACAAGGCGTTTAAGCCTCAGCCCGAAAAAATTACAATCCAAGACAGCTACAAGGCAGAATATTGGAACGAGGGCTTTGAAGGCTCCTTTGGTGTCAAGTACGAGGGCATTTGCTCCTTCCCACAGGACGACGGTGTATTCAGCGCCATTTTGGAATGTAACCATACCAAAAACGTGCTTGTGGGTCACGACCACGTTAACTGCTTCTCCGTTGTATATCAAGGAGTGCGCCTGACCTTCACCGTAAAAACAGGGGCTGGCTGTTATTGGACTCCCGAAATGAACGGCGGCACAACCCTAACCGTAAAGGAAAATGAAACTGTAACCGAGCATCAGATAGTTGATGTTTCTCACTTACTATAATACAAAAAACAGATTAGCGTTTTGCTAATCTGTTTTTTGTATGCCTGTATTTATGGCAGCCTTAATATATTCTCTCGCCCTATCCTTTTCTTCCTTATAGGAGTCAACTGTTATGTGGGCACACTCATTGATTGTGTGGTCCCGCTCATTTATATACACAGGGACAAATTTCAAGCTTCGCTTCATTCTCTTTTTATAAAGCTCACCAAGGTATAAAAAGCCGTCGTAAATTTCACTAACCTCTGTTCCATCGCCCGAATAATCAATATCCGGATACACTATAATGCTTTGATTTTTCTTCAAAACCTCCAGAGATTTTTTAAAGGTTGCTATACTATTCATATCCTTTCCTCTATAAACAGGTATGCCACGAACTGAGTGAACAAGCCTTGTCACAAATCTACTACAAAAATATGCCTTTAGGCTGAATTTCTTTTTCTTTTTTCCCTGCTTTTCGGAAAAGGTATAATCCTTATATTGACGATAGGTTGCTTTCTTATCAAAGAATGTACTAAGTATCATTGGATGAACTTGAAAATTAAGCCATTTAAGAGTTGTGTATGGTCCGTGCATATCAAGGTGCCTACATACATAGACAACACCCTCGTCATAAGGAAGCACATTACATCTGTACTTTTGAGAAAATCTCCTCCATACCCCACTTACAAGAGTCATAAAAAAGCCATAAAACTTATATGGGTCCCTGTCCTTAAATACCCAATGCTGTTGAATTTGATAGCTGAACAGGGCAAGTATCATATCACCTAAGCCCTTAAGTGCAGATAGCCACAAGCCGCTTATGCCTATGAGTGTGCCTAAAATAAAGGCAATACCGTATGATAAGCAAAGCTGACCTGACCACAGTATATAATATTTGACAATGGACTTCCACGTTGTTCCTTTGAAAACAAGCTTATAGTTAAGTATAAAATTAACAATTGAGGAAACTACCCTTGCACCAACGGTTGAAATTAAAATATCAACAGCACTCTGCCCATCAAAAATAAAGGTTGAAAGCACGAAAAATGCACCAACGTCCACAAAAGCAGAGATAAAGGAGGACAAAAGGTAGAAATTAAGATTTTTCATAGTGGCCGCTAAAATCCGTGCGCTATCCACAACCGGCTTAAAATGGGTTATATGCTCCTCCCCATTCTCCGGATATACAGTTTCTATTGGGGTTTCAAGTATTCTTATGTTGTGCTTTTTTGCATATATAAGCACATTCATTTCATACTCAAAGTGCTCTCCCTTCACGTTTACAAGGTGCTTAGCAAGCCCAACAGTGAAGCCACGCAAGCCCGTTTGAGTATCGTATAGCTTTATACCGTATAAAGCACCGAAGATTCGCCTTGTGGTTAAATTGCCAGCCTTGCTTTTCTTTGGCACATTCGGTAAATCAAAGTTGCGTGAGCCAAGAATCAAGTCATTTTTGTGAGTTTTGATAGCACTATACACATTAAAAATGTCTTCAATTTTGTGCTGCCCATCGCAATCCGCAGTTATTACAATATCGTTTTCCAAATAATGCTCTACACAATATTCAAAGGCGGTTTTTAGTGCCCGTCCCTTACCGCTATTTTGTTGGTGCTTTAAGTATATTACATTGTCTAATTTAGCAATCTCATCAAAAACGCAATCAAATCCAGATGAGCTTCCATCATTGACAACAATTAAATCTTTACAATTTTGGGCTACCTGTGTTGCATAATCAACAAAATCAGCAGGTGGCTCATATGCAGGAATAATTACAATTAAGTCGTTTTTAATAAGTCCTCACCCCTTTAAATAAGGCTTGATTTATTTTACAAGCTCAGCTATTTTTTCAGCTGTTAGCTCTATTTGTTCCCTGTTAGTAATTGTGGCAACCCCATCTCCATCCTGTTCACCGTAAACGCCAAAGTATGCGTGGTTACCGCCGGGAATTACATATTCTTCTGTGTTTTTTGGCAGATTCACCTTGTTTTCTTCATAGCTTTCCCTGTTTAATACCCCATCAGCACTACCATAAATTGACAAAACCTCAAGCTCGGTTTTGCTCAAATCTGCTGCTGAATATGAGGCTAAAAGAACAACACCCTCAAAGCAATCCAAGTGGTCAGCAACATACTC
This sequence comes from Eubacteriales bacterium, assembly GCA_045532975.1. Taxonomy (GTDB): domain Bacteria; phylum Bacillota; class Clostridia; order Oscillospirales; family CAG-272; genus RGIG2000. The sequence goes on from JAZSGX010000101.1 coordinate 30,691, forward strand.
ACAAGCCATAGAGCCACCTAAGGAGTGCCCCGCCATATACCAATGGTCAACCATAACGAAGCCCTCATATACTCCGTCTGCCCTGTCAATGTCAAATACAGCCAAATTAAATGGCATGTCAACAAGAATGCAAAGTATTCCGCGAGAAGCCAAAGCCTGTGCCAGCGGTATGTACGCTTGAAACTGTACCTTACCGCCCGGATAAAACACAACCCCTGTGTCAAAATCTCCCTTTGGCGCATAGGCAACCGTGCCCTCATCGATTTCACGCACATCGAAGCCGTCATACCTAAATGCGGCTATTGCTTCCATATCAGCCTCATAATAGGTGCCAACGTAAATAAAGAACACACCCATTACTATTATCAAAAGTCCAAGAATAACGGACAAGGTAATTAACAGTTTTTTATGCTTCATATACTTACTCCTCACACCGTTTTTTACATTGTATCACAATTTCTTAAAAAAAGTATAAATATTGTCTTGAAATTAACAAAAAGTTAAGATATACTGTACTTAGATTTTATTAAGTGAGGTAACCTAGATATGTTTATTTCTACAACAGAAAAAGAAAGATGGCAAAAATGTGAGCCCAGCGACAAAAAGGGCATTTTATTGACACTGGGTGAGGAAAAGCAGAGCGTACGTGGCTTTGGTACTTGCTTTAGTGAGCTTTCCGCCCAGGCTCTTAACGATTTAAGCGCGGAAGATAAAAAGGCGTGCCTTGATGAGCTTTTTGACATGGACAAGTGCAATTTCAACTACTGCCGTACACCTATCGGCGCCAGCGATTTTGCCACAAGCTTTTATAGCTATAACGAAACCGATGGGGACTATGAAATGAAAAATTTCTCTATCGAAAGAGATGAAAAGCTTTTGCTTCCTCTCATTTTAGAGGGCGTTTCCCGTCAGAGTGATATGCAAATGTTTGCATCCCCTTGGTGCCCGCCGCTTTGGTTAAAAACTAAAACTGCATACAGCTACGGTGTATTTAACAAAACCGAGGAAAATCTGCGCGCTTACGCTCTTTATTTTAAGAAATACGTTCAGGCTTACCACAAAAAGGGCGTACCCCTTGTACATATTCACCCACAAAACGAGCCTTGCTCTAACCAGGTATTTCCGTCCTGTGTTTGGCGTGGCTCAGAGCTTGCTGACTTTATCGGTGGATACTTAGGCCCTGCCCTTGAAAACGAGGATGTTGACATTTTCTTCGGCACAATCAACGGTCCCGAGGGAGGCGAGCGCCTTTGGTGGACAAGATATTGTGACTATCTTGGCTACGCTATGCAAAGCCCTGCAAGAAAGTATATAAAGGGTGTCGGCTATCAATGGGCAGGCAAGTTCGCTTTGCCGCAAACGATGGACGATTACCCTGATTTAGAGCTTATTCAAACAGAAAGCGAATGCGGTGACGGAGAAAACACCTGGGACCATATGATGATGATTTACGGTCTTGCAAGGCACTATTTCCGTTTTGGCGCCACTGCTTATGTATATTGGAACTTAGCACTTAAAAAGGGACAGCCAAGCACCTGGGGTTGGCACCAAAACTCCTTAATTTCCGTTGACGGAAACAAGGCAATTTTCACTCCTGAATATTACCTTATGAAGCATTTTTCACACTTTGTTAAGCGCGGAGCAAAATACGTTTTGATGAAGGGCGAGATGGCATCTAACTGCACTTGCTTTAAAAACCCTGACGGAACACACGTCCTTGTCATTGATAACCCTTATCACGACGAAAGGGTTATCACCTTAGAGGGCAAATCCTATGAATTAAAGCCACGCTCAATTAATACAATTACATTCTAAGACAAAAGGACTGTCGAAATTCGACAGTCCTTTAATTTAACCTGTGTGTATTGATTAGAACAAGCCGCTAACGTCAACAGTTACCTGTGTTGCTTTAACTACGATATCGTTGCCGTGCTCGTCCTTTACACCTGTGTTTCTATCAACGTATGCGATTGCAACGGTTGACGCTTGAATTACGTCTGCAACCTCAACGCTTTCGTTTAAATATGTAGGTCTTGTGTATTTCATTATTCTAATACCTCTCAATTATTTATTTTCCCAAAAGAGCCTTGATTTGGTTGTAGCTCTTCATATTTACCGTTTCAAC